>JBOGJW010000049.1:0-5370 GCA_050745245.1 Terriglobia bacterium
CAAAATGTTTGCTAAAAAAACAAGAAATTACGCCCTGCCGCGCTGCGCTACCCGCTTCGTTTCACGCGGGGCAATCTGCCGGGTTCGACAACCGGTAAACCAACCGGTTGTCCTCTCGCGCCGCGAACGCGATCCGCGCGCGCTCCGAGCCGGGACCTTTAACCACCCACCGTCCATTTTCAGAGATAAGCTGCATCGCGGCGCGTTGCCGCCACCAAGTGTCCACTTCGCCGGGCTGCGCGAACCATAATTGGCCGGCGTCCCGCAAGCGCACCAGGTAATCGAGCAGAGCGAGATATGTGCCGCGGGCCTGTTCCGGAATGATGTAGTCCGGGTGGATGATGAAGCTGACGAGCCCGTGCTTTTCTCGAATCAGCTCGACTTGCCGGTTCCATAAAGCGATCGAGTAATCGTTCAGGATGTGAAACAGCGAGTAGTCCTGCGTGGCGGTCAGCGGAAGCTCGAGGATGTTGCCGATGAAATACGGGAAGACAGTGCAGCAGCCGCCGCGCTGCGGCTCCAGGCGAGCGGTGTTAGGCACCGAAAGGTCGTAGGAAACCTCCAGGGCGCCATACCATTCGGGATTCCGGTACATGGCCGCCGAGCGGAAGCCGCGCGAGCCATATTCCCGCGCATATCGGTTAATCGCCCCGGCGCGCGCGAGGAAAGTCTTTTGATCCCTGAACAGCCGGCCGTCGTGATTCAGGTCCTGGACGTTCAGCTCGAATCCCCGGCGGCGGATGTTGTCGCGGAGCTGCTTGCTCACCGGGTAACGCTCTTCAGGGACAAGTTGAAATGACGCGCTGATCCCGTGCGCGTCATCGATGTCCATAAGGTTCGCGCAGAAGGCGGCGCCCGCGGCCGTCTCAACGTCATGCGTCATAATGGCGCAGCTTGGCGCGCCGTCCGGCCAGAACCAGATGAACGGAACCGCGCGTGTGCCGCTCGCCTCGAGCGCGAGCAACATCAGACGCTCGAAAAGGCGGTCCACGGTGGTATCGACGGGCCAGCTTGGGAATGGAAGCTTCTCCCAACCCCGAAAGAAAAGCTTCTGCAGATGCTTGCGGACCGGAACGCCGAGCGCTGGGCGCAGGAGGTAGTAGCTGTCGCGGATCAGACGCCCCAATGCGCTGCCGTTCGACGCGGCGAGGTAGCGCTCCAGGCGAAGGTTATCGACCACTTCCCCAGGATCGAATGGGAGCGACACCGTCGGGAATCCGGCCGTCGTACCGCGCATGGCATCGTAAAGCCCGTTCTCCGGAATCCGGGATGACTGGCCGGACGCGCAGCGCCCGAAGCAGATCAAATCCGGACCGAACCGGAAATATCCCGAATCCGGTCCGACGCTCGCCGGGGGCGCAATGCTCCCAAAGCTTTCAGGACACCGGTAAAAATCAAGAAAATGCCCCATCGGCCCCTTCAGTCTACCGAGATCAAATTCCCGAGCCCCGCCCCTTCGCCTGATGGGTGGCTTGAAAGAAGAACAGCTACACGTCGCCCGTATTATCAATATCGGCGGTTTGACCTGCCGTAATTATAGGCGAGCGCCTCGTTGTAGAACAGTATCAGAATCGTAATTGACGAGGATCGTCCTGCCGCGCGTCGATTGCAGACAAACCTTTCGCGGAGATGCATCTGAGGGGGCATAAAATAAGCGAAGGCCCCAGGCAGCGCCGGTAGAGCCGGCGGGCCTCCTGACTCCGAATTTGCCGCGTAACTTGCACTTTTCAATAAGCTTATCCTCAATTGCGGTCTTACGGTTCATCAGGCCCTTCGTTCTAAGCCAATAAAAAAGTTGTCTCATTCATCCCGTGCGTCTCCACGGCTTGTTAACGCGATGCTAGGGTGAGTGTGTGAGTAATTCGAACACGGAGCGGCAGCCAGCGCGGATCACAGAAAAACCCCGGCGGGGCCCCCTCGCTAATTCCAGTTGCCGGCTGCCGCGCGCTGACCAAGCGCAGTGATTCAGCAAGACACGATGACCAGGAAAAGCGTGATGGGCAAGCTCAAAAATGAGTTGTGAGAGTGCAGGCGAGCAAGCGCCGAACCGCGCGTCCTGGCGGAGTTGCCATGGAACACATGACGATGAGAAAAGGTGTAAGGGGTTCTAAACTAAGGGAGCCGCGAAACGACCGGCGAGCGCCGGGTAACCCCACAGCCTCGATTATTCTTCTGCTCACTTTCTGTCTCTTGTCTCTAGTATCCGGGTTCTCCGCAGCGAAGCCGAAGGTCCACAAGAAAGCCAAGGCCGCGCAGACGTACGGAGCGCCGGGGCCGTCCGGCGCTGACCAGGTCCTCACTTCGATTTACGATCCGGTCGCAAATGCAGTCCGGGTGGAAGGTGCTGGCGGCGGGTCTGGCAGCAGCGGCGTTAGCAGCGTCGGCTTGTCGATGCCCAGCACGTTTACGGTGACGGGGACGCCCATCCTGTCCTCGGGCACGCTCTCCGTCAACTGGGCGCAGCCAGTGGCCATTGCTAACGGCGGTACTGGCCAGACCTCGGTCGCAAGCGCATTCAACGCCCTGGCGCCTCCGACCTCGGCCGGCGGTCTGGTCTACGGGACGGGATTGAACACCTATGGCAATTTCCCGCTCGGAACCAGCGGCCAGTGTCTGGGTTCCAACGGAGTGACATTGGCGTGGACGGCGTGCGGCGCGGGGAGCGCGCTGACGCTCGGCGGAGATTTGGGCGGCACGATGACGAACCAGACCGTTATCGGACTGCAAGGTCACAGCGTGTCTGCCGCAGCTCCCGCGGCAAGCCAAGTGCTCGAATGGAGCTCCGCGGCGAACGCCTGGACCCCAACCGCGCTGCCGGCGTTCGGAACGGTTTCAAGCGTGGCGCTGACGATGCCCTCCATCCTGAATGTTACGGGCTCGCCGATCACAGGTTCGGGCACCTTGGCCGTGTCTCTGGCTTCGCAAAACTCCAACGCAGTTTTCGCCGGTCCCGCGAGTGGGGCGGCCGCAATGCCGTCGTTCCGCGCTCTGGTCGGCACGGACATCCCAGCCATCAACTTGGGCGCGAATGGAAACGGCGGCATAACCGGCGCCCTCGGAGTGGCCAATGGCGGCACGGGGCTCACCGCACTGGGCTCGAGCGGCCAGTGCCTTGCTTCGAACGGCGCGGCGATGGTCTGGCAGACCTGCAGCTCGGGATCGGCGCTGACACTTCAGACCAATGGCGCCAACAACCTGAGCCAGGGCTCCATGAACCTCGCTAACGGGACAAACATCACATTTACAAACACGACCGGCGGCACGGTGACGGCTTCGATAACCGGCACGCTGGCGGCTTCGGCAATTCCCAATCCTGCGGGCGACGTAACTGGAAGCTATACGTCGACGACGGTCACCGGGCTCCACTTCGGCTCTACGGGTATCGCGCTTTCCTCAACAACGCCAACAAGCGGCCAGTGCCTCGAATATAATGGGACGAACATCTCCAGCGCAGCCTGTAGTGGTGGCTCAGGAGCGCCAGGCGGCGCAACGACGCAAATCCAGTACAACAATGTCGGCGCATTCGGCGGAACTTCGAACCTGACCTACTCCTCCGCGACCGGCCAGGTGACACTCAAACAGCTTGCTAATGGCAATCAGACGCTCTATGGCACGCGGGCGACAGATACTTCTCCGTCCGGGAACTTTATCGATTTCCAGAACGCGGCGGCCAGCACGGACCTCTTCAAGGTCGACGCTTCAGGCAACGTAACCGCAACGTCGTTTACATCAACCTCAACCGGTCCCGCGATCATTACCGGCAGCGAGGGAACATGCTCCGGCGCAGGCGCGGGCAAGGATATTCTCTGCGCCGGGGATTCGACGACGCATACTATTCAGGCCTCGCTCAACGGCGGCGCGTTTGCACCGATACCGCTTGCGCCGCTAACCGCGCCGGTTAGCGGTGACTGCGTGAAGTGGGGAGCCAACTGGACCCTCGCCGACCAGGGCGGGGCGTGCGGCTCAGGCGGCTCCTCCGTCACGATTCAGACGAATGGCACAAACAACGCCAGCCAGGCTACCCTGAACCTCGTTCCAGGCTCCGGCATTTCCCTGACGAACACCAGCGGCGGCAGCGTTACGATTGCCGCAACTGGGAGCGGCGGGGGCGGGACGCCAGTTCAGAAATTTGACTTCACTGCGCAGACCGCGAACGCCGGCTATTCGAGCCTTGTCGCGTCGCCTGCTCTTGGCATGTACCGGTTTAGCTGCTACGTCGTGCTGACCACCGCGGCTACTACCTCATCCACTCTGCCAGGCTGCTACGTGCAGTATCAGGACGCCGATACGAGCGTTCTTGAATATCAGCAGGTAACCGCCAGCAATCAGACCGCGAACACCGTTGGGCTAGTAGGGAATCCTGCGTGTGGCCAGAGCCCCAGCACGGCCTGTGAGGATTTTATTTTTCGGGCTGCGGCTGGCGTCCCAATCAAGTACGCGCTTAGTGGCTACGCAAGCTCAGGCACGACGGCAATGCAGTACGCCGCGCACATCGTGCTGGAAGGGCCCTTTTAAGGAACGGTGAATTGTGAATGCTGAATGCTGAATGCCTGATACTTGATCCTTAGCGCCTGGTTCTAAGTTATAAGTTCTGAGTTATGACTTCCACGATGAAAAGCGCAGTTCACAGTTCAAGGTTCAAAGTTACGGGCTCTCAACTCAGAACTCCTAGCTTAGAACTTGTTGTGCTTCTGCTCGCCTGTTCCCTATTCCCTGTTCCCTGTTCGCTCAAGGCTCAGGCGTGGAGCGGGATTCTTGACCCCTCGCGCGCGACTGACTGGACGCAGGCGGGAATTCCGGGCGGCATACCAATCCGCGCCACGATCTGCCAGACGGTTTCCTTGACGGCTGGCGATGCGGCAGGAACTGACACAGTGAACTCAACGGCCATCGACAACGCGATCACGGCCTGCGCGGGAACCGGGCAGGTGGTGATGATCCCAGCGGGAGCCTGGTACGTGGCGGGGATAACCTTTGGCGGTGCGAGCGACGTGACCTTGCGCGGCGCGGGGCCGAGCCAGACAAAGCTGATCTTCACTGCCCTGGCTGTGTGCTCTGGCAAAGGCGCGATCTGCATCGAGGGAAGCTCCGGGTGGGAAGGGAATTATCCGGGCAGCACGGCGTGGACCGGCGGCTACGCCAAGGGCGCTGCATCGATTACCGTAGCGAGCGCGGCGGGGCTGAGCACCACTCCAGGAGCCAGCGGAAACATCATCCACCTGGACCAGCGCGGCGATGCGGTGGGTATCACTTCTAACGGAGCGAGCGAGAGCGCAAACACCGTGACCATTACCACCTCGATTCCGCATGGCTTCGTAGTAGGTAAGACGATCGGGATTGGCTGCGTCGGAAGCTCCGAGCAGTACTGCA
>JBOGJW010000050.1:0-4888 GCA_050745245.1 Terriglobia bacterium
GCCTACGGCATCGTCCAATATCTGACCGGCTGGCAAAAGATATTCACGTTTAACAAGATCTTTTACCGCGAGACCGCCACCGGGACCTTTATCAACCACAACCATTTCGCAGGATTCCTGGAGCTCACGTTTCCGTTCGTGTTCGGAGCCGTCTACTATTCTTTCCAGATCTGGCAGGATATGCGGCGGCGCGGCCCCGCGCGCGTCGACGCCGCCACCGTCAGCTCGGCGGGCGTACAGACGTTATTCTTCGCGTTCCTTCTGGTGGTCTCGATTGTGGCGATCCTCTTCTCGCGCTCCCGCGCGGGGATTGTGGCGGCGTTTTTCACCGTCGTTTTTCTCGGGCTGCTGGCGCAGATCAAGACAAAGAGGAAGGCCTGGATGCTGGGCTTTGCGGCGTTCGTGCTGGTGGCGATCGGCTACGGGCTGTGGATCGGCGTGAACCCGGTCGTCTCGCGGTTTGAAGCCTTCAGGGGCGGTGTGCATTACCTGCAGGGCGAAGGCCGACTGTCCTTTTGGCAGTCGACGCTCGGCATGATCCACGATTATCCCGTGGCCGGCACCGGGCTTGGCACGTTTCGGTTCGCCTTCCCGCATTACCAAACCTATTTCCTCAATAATACGGTCACGCACGCCCACAGCGATTTTCTGGAGTTCACGTCGGATACAGGGCTGCTCGGCGCGGCGCTTCTCTTCCTGCCGATTATCGCTCTGCTCGTCCTGATGATCCGCTCGTTCCTGACCGATGCGCGGCGTTACCGCCCCTCCGTGACCCTCGGCTGCATTGGCGCGACCATGGCCCTGCTGATTCACAGCGTCGCAGACTTCAATCTCCACATCCCAGCGAATGCCCTGGTTTTTGCAGTCGTGCTCGGCGTGGGATACAAAATCGCCTGGCTCGAGCGCGGCGTTGAACGCGCCGCGGCTGCGGCGGCCGTGAGCCGCCCCGCCGTCTCCGGGCGTGTCCATCGCAAATCCCGCGTCATGTAGCGCGGAAAACATGAAGCGTCTCAACCGGCGGCAATTTCTCGCGCGATCCACCCAATCTTCGCTGGCCATCGGCCTGCTGAGCGGCCCTGGCTCAGGCGAAGTCCCGCCCGTCGAATTAGCGAATCCTGCTAATCCGATCCTCGCCGGAACAGCGCCGCTCAGCGCGCAAGGCGACCTCGCGCGCCAGATGGTGGACGGCATCCGCGAATTTTTACTGCAGAAGACTGCCGGCGCGCAGGCGGCCAGGGCGCAGTACTGGCGGCACGATTATCGCTCGCGGGCGGCTTACGAGGCTTCCGTAGCGCCGAATCGGCAGCGCCTTCGCGCCATTCTCGGCGTGGTGGACGAGCGCGTCCCCTCGACTGCCGTTCAACTGATTTCGGATTCGGTAACGCCCGCGCAGATCGCCGCAGGCGAGGGCTATCGGGTGCTCGCGGTGCGCTGGCCGGTACTTGAATCAGAAGGCATCCGAGTCGAAGGTGAGGGGCTGCTGCTCGAGCCGGAGGGCCGGCCAGTGGCGCGCGTAGTGGCCATTCCCGACGCGGACTGGACGCCGGAAATGCTGGCGGGGCTCGCTCCGGGCGGGCCGCCCGAAGCGCAGTTCGCGCGGCGGCTGGCGGAGAATGGCTGCCAGGTGCTCGTCCCAGCGCTCATCGACCGGACCGACATCTGGTCCGGCATTCCCGGCGTTCGGATGACCAACGAGCCGCACCGGGAGTTCGTCTATCGCATGGCGTTCGAGATGGGCCGGCACGTGATTGGCTACGAGGTTCAGAAGGTGCTTGCCGCGGTGGACTGGTATGAAAGTTTGAACTCCGCGACCGCGGCGCCGATTGGCGTCTTCGGCTACGGCGAGGGAGGGCTGATTGCGTTCTACAGCGCCGCCCTCGATGAGAGGATTGCCGCCGTTGCGGTGAGCGGCTATTTCGACTCGCGCGAAAGCGTATGGAAGGAGCCCATCTACCGGGACGTTTGGGGCCTGCTGCGCGAGTTCGGTGATGCGGAAGTGGCGAGCCTCATCGCCCCGCGAGCGCTGGTGGTGGAAGCGAGCCGCGGGCCGGAGGTGGACGGCCCTCCGCCGGTAACTGATGACCGCGCCGGCGCCGCTTGCCCCAACGGCAGGCTCGTTTCTCCCCGGCTCGAGTCCGTGCGCGGCGAGGTCGCGCGCGCGCATCCCTTCTTCGCCTCGCTTCACTCGGCGGATCAACTGCGGTTTGTCGAGACTGCGGGCGGCGCGGGGTTGCCAGGCTCTGACGGCGCGCTCAGCGCGTTGCTGAGCGCACTCGGCGCTCGTTCGAAACTGCGCGCCGCCGCCGAGCCGCCCGTTGACCGGCGCAAACATTTCGGTCCGCGCGCGAGGCTCCATCGCCAGCTCTGGCAGATGGTAAATCACGTGCAACTGCTGGGACGGCAGTCTTCTGTGCGTGTTAATCAATGGTGGAGCAAGGCGGACGCCTCCTCTCCTGAGCGCTGGATCGCAACCACCAAGCCGTACCGGAAATACCTTTGGGAGGAAGTGATCGGACGGCTTCCCGACCCGAGCGTTCCGGCCAATCCTCGAACGCGGAGGATTTTCGACGAGCCAAAGTACTCAGGATATGAAGTGATGCTTGATGTATGGCCGGGCGTCTTCGCGTATGGGATTTTGCTTGTCCCAAAAGGCATCAGGGCGGGGGAGCGGCGTCCTGTGGTGGTGTGCCAGCACGGGCTTGACGACCGCCCGAACGATATTGCCGACCCGCGCGTGCACAACCCGATGTACCACCAGTTCGGCGTCGAGCTGGCCGAGGAAGGCTTTGTGGTTTACGCGCCGCAAAACCCGTACATCGGGGACGAGCGCTTTCGCCTGAACCAGCGCATCGCGCATCCTCTGAAGCTCGCACTATTCTCGGTGATTATCGGACAGCACCAGCGCACCGTGGAGTGGCTGAGCGCGCAGCCTTTTGTGGACCCGGAGCGCATCGCGCTCTACGGCATCTCCTACGGGGGAAAGACGGCGATTCGGGTTCCGCCGCTTGCCGGCATTTATGCGCTCTCGATCTGCGCCGGCGATTTCAATCAGTATGTGTGGAAGCTGACCAGCCTTGACGCGCTGTACTGCCGCGAAGACCCCCACAATCTTCCGCTGCTGAACCAGAACTACGATTTGTACGAGTTCAATTTCGGCAATGTTACGAACTACGCGCAGTGGGCGAACCTGATCGCGCCAAGGCCGTTCATGGTTGAAAAGGGGCACAGCGACCCGGTGGTACCTGACAACTGGTGCGCCTATGAGTATGCCGGCGTGCGGAAGTTTTACGCCCGCATGGGCATTCCCGAAAACACGGCGATTGAGTTTTTCAACGGCCCGCACATGATCCACGGCGTCGGAACCTTTGCTTTTCTTCGCAAGCACCTGCGCTGGAATTCTGATGGGTCGCTGAAAAGCGCTGCCCAAACGCCGTAGCGGCGATTTTATCTCGCCATTGATCCAGTGTTCTTAACGGTCGCGTGGCGGCATAAAGCCGCCGCTACACGCTTATCAATAACCTGCTGCGCTAGATGAACGGCGAAGCAAAAAAGTACGAGGTAATCGTGGCGGGGGCCGGCGCGATGGGAAGCGCCACGCTCTATCACCTGGCCAGGCGTGGGATCAAGGCGCTCGGCCTCGAGCGCTTCGAGATTCCGCACACGATGGGCTCATCGCACGGCGTAACGCGGATTATCCGCCTCGCGTATTCCGAACACCCCTCTTACGTTCCCCTGCTGCGCCGGGCGTACGAGCTCTGGCGGGATTTGGAGAAGCGCTCAGGCCGCAGTCTGCTTCACATCACCGGAGGCATCGATGCCGGTCCGGCGGGGAGCGCGGTGCTCGAAGGCTCGCTCGAATCGTGCCGAATTCACAACCTGCCGCACGAAGTCCTGAGCAGCGCGGAGCTGTCAGCGCGGTTTCCTGCCTACCGCCTGCCGGCGGAGACAATGGCCGTCTACCAGCCGGACGCGGGCTTCCTGGCGCCGGAAGCGTGTATCGAGGCGCACGTGAAGCTGGCCGAGGCGAATGGCGCAGAAATTCATACGGGCGAGCCCGTTGTGGACTGGGAAGTTTCCGGCGGACGAGTTACGGTGCGAACGCCAAAGGCCGATTACGAGGCAGAGCAGCTTGTGATCGCCGCCGGCGCGTGGGTAGGCAAGCTGGTCCCGTCGCTGGCCGGACTCGCGCGGCCGGAGCGGCAGGTGCTCGCGTGGTTCCAGCCACAGCACCCCGATCTCTTCGCGCCTGCCAGATTTCCCGTGTTCAACCTGGAGTTCGATCAGGGCCGCTATTACGGGCTTCCGATATTCGGCGTTCCGGGCTTCAAGGTGGGGAAATACCATCACCGGCGCGAGCCGATCGACCCGGACGACCCGCGCCGGGATTGCGGTCCGGAGGACGAGGAGCTGCTGCAGGATTTCGTCCGCCGTTGCTTTCCGGATGGCGCGGGGGCCGCACTGTCGCTTCTCGCGTGCATCTTCACCAACACGCCCGACGAGCATTTCATCCTGGACCGGCACCCCGAGTTTCCCGAGGTTCTGATCGCGTCGCCGTGTTCAGGCCACGGGTTCAAATTTTCGAGTGTGATTGGCGAGATTATGGCGGACCTGGCCGAGCGCGGCGAAACCAGCCACGATATTTCACTGCATCGGCTGGCGCGCTTCGGTGCACGGGGACGGCCACAGAACGAAGAAAGGACGTTGTGAGTTCGCATCCTCACAACGCCTCAATTGTTTCGTGATCCACTGGGAAGGGAAGATCAATTTTTCGCCAGAGCGGGTTGCCCGCGGGTTTTCCAAGAAGAGCCGCGGACGCCGAAAAGCACGGGTCTGCTCCGAAAATTTTGGTTAGGCGCCCCTCACCCGGCTCGCGCCGCTCGCCACCCTC
>JBOGJW010000051.1:0-2073 GCA_050745245.1 Terriglobia bacterium
GAGGGTGGCGAGCGGCGCGAGCCGGGTGAGGGGCGCCCGCCGATATTTTCGCGGCAGGATGACGGTCAGATAAACAGCTTGCTGACCGAAGTCTCCTCGTGAATCGAGCGGATGGCTGCAGCCAGCAGCTTCGCCACGCTCAGCACCTTGATTTTGCTGCACTCTTTCCCTTCCGGCGCCAGGGGAATCGAATTGGTGATCACAAGCTGGCGCAGCGGAGAGGCGCAGATTTTCTCGACCGCGTTCCCCGCAAACACGCCGTGGGTGCAGCAGGCGAAGACCTCGCGCGCGCCGGTATCGAGCAGCGCCTGCGCGGTATGGACGAGCGTGCCGCCGGTGTCGATAATGTCGTCGATGATCAGGCAGACCTTGCCCCTCACCTCGCCGATTACGTTCATCACCTCGACGGTGTGCGCGTCCTCGCGCCGCTTGTCGATAATGGCCAGAGGCGAATCGAGCCGCTTGGCAAACGCGCGAGCGCGCTCGACACCGCCGGGGTCCGGCGAAACCACCACAATGTTCTTCAATCGCAGCTTGCGAAAGTGGTCCACTAGCACCGGCGTGCCGTAGAGATGGTCCACGGGAATATTGAAGTAGCCCTGAATCTGGCCGGCGTGCAGGTCGAGGGCGAGCACGCGATTTGCTCCGGCAGAGGTGAGCAGGTCCGCGACCAATTTGGACGAGATGGGCACGCGCGGGCGATCCTTGCGATCCTGCCTGGCGTAACCGTAGAAGGGGATCACGGCGGTGATGCGATCGGCCGAAGCGCGCCGGAAGGCGTCGAGCATAATCAGCAGCTCCACCAGGTTTTCGTTCACCGGGTGGCACGTGGGCTGGATCAGGAAAACGTCCATGCCGCGGACATTTTCGAGTATCTGGAGCCGGACTTCGCCGTCCGGAAAACGGCCCACATCCGCCTTGCCAAGTGGAACGCCGAGCTGCTTGCAGATTTCCTGCGCCAGCGCGGGATGCGCGTTTCCCGAGAACACCCTGAGCGAGTTCCGTCTTTGCTCCGCCATGCTTCCTTTCTGGTCTATGACCGCCGGATTCGAACTGGCTGGGAGGCCTGGATTCGAACCAGGGTTCCATGCTCCAAAGGCATGTGTCCTACCACTGGACGACCTCCCAGAACCACCCGCTATCCTGCCGCTCGGCTGTAGAGGCGGGTTTATCCCGCCAGCCTGACCATGGCGGCATAAAGCCGCCGCTACCTGAAGATCAGGCGCTGGTATTCGCGCCGCGTAAGCGTCCGCGTGCGCACAACTGCCCAGCCAGCCGGAACGCGGCCAGCAGCTTTAGTCATTTGCCGGAGAGAACCGAAGAGAGCGTAAATAGACGAACCGCTGCCGGTGAGGGATGCGGTTTCGGCTCCGGCCTGGATGAACTGGCGCTTTAGCTTTCCCAGTTCTGGCCACTTTGCGAAGACGACGCGCTCAAAGTCGTTTTCGGCCGGTCCCCATCGATTGAAAGGGAATTGTGACCACACACCGAAAGTATTCACTTTAGGGTTTTCACGCCTGCTTGTCAACTTCCGGCTGGCCTCGAGTGTAGCGCCGGGTTTATCCCGCCAGCCCAAAAATGGCTGCGTAAAGCCGCCTCTACAAGCCCGAGACTGAGGCGTTACCTCGCGATAAGCCCATGCCGTTGAGATTCCGAAGCCGGGATGGGCCACCAGGCATTTGCGGGGCGGCAGATCGGCCAGCGGATAAACCTCCTCGCCCCGCCCGCAACCGAGCACCGCTCCGCCCATCAGGAACAGTGGTACGTCGGAGCCGAGCTGCGCGGCGAGCCGGAAGCGCTGCCCCGGATCGAGCGCGTCCCCTGTGAGGCGCTCCAGGCCCAGCAGCGCGGCCGCCGCGTCGCTGCTGCCTCCGCCCAGTCCTCCGCCAACGGGGATACGCTTCTGGAGTCGCACCACCGCGCCGCCCGCAAATTTCCGCTCGGCTCGCCACAGCTCGTAAGCGCGCGCGATGAGATTTTCCGGGCCCGCCGGAATCGCCGGATCGCTGCATTCGATCTCGATTCCGCGCTTGCGGCGAAGCGTGATCTCAATCCGGTCGTGCAGCGCGAGCG
>JBOGJW010000052.1:0-9625 GCA_050745245.1 Terriglobia bacterium
TGGGTGGGCTGAACTCGACCACGCCCAGCGCCTTTTTGCAGAACCCGTTTCCTGGCCCGCCGGTGGCGTCGAACACGCCGCTCGGGTGCAATCAGTGCAACAATATCCAGCCCAGCTCGACGCGCCAGCCGTACGTGGAGGAGTGGAGCTTCTCGGTTCAGCGTCAGCTCACGCCCACGCTGCTCGGCGAAGCGGATTATTTTGGAGCGCACGGCGTGAAGCTCGACGGGCAAATCATCGACAACATCGCCACCGATCCCAGCCCGCTGGGATCTTTCAAGAGCCGCCAGCGCTGGCCGCAGTTCCCGCCCTACATCATGAACGGCTACAAAGAATTCATGTCGTGGTACGACGGTCTCAGCCTGAAGCTCGATAAGCATTACTCCAAGAACCTGGCGTTCCTGGTGAGCTATACCTGGTCGAAGGCCATGGACCAATCGGATTCGCTCGGCAGCGGCGGCGATTACGGCCTGCCCGACTATAACCCGACACGCTTCAACATGAGCGACTTCAAGGCCCCGGCCGGCTTCAACGTAACGAATATTTTCAGCGCCAGCTATATTTATGGCTTGCCCTGGAAGACGGGCCGCCGCTGGGCCGACGCCGCGCTCGCCAACTGGGAATTTTCCGGGATCGTCAGCGCGGATAGCGGAATACCGTACTATATCCTGCTGAGCACAGATAATGAGAATATTGGGGTTGTGCCAGGAAGAATCTCCGAATTCCCGAATCTCGTTTGTAACCCGTCGAGCAACCTGCAGCCCAGCGCCGCTGAGTGGTTCAACACGGCATGTTACCAGCTTCCGGCCTTCGGCACGGCCGGCAATGCCGGACGGCACGCGCTCTATTCCGATCCGCTGGTGAACTGGGACGCAGCGCTCGCTAAGCGCTGGCCCTTCGGCCGGGAAAACCGGTCGGTGGAGTTCCGGGCGGAATTTTTCAATTTTCTGAATGGCAGCACGTTCGACCCTCCCGGCGTGCAGTTCGGCCCCAAGCTGGGTACGGTTTCGACGACGGCGCGCCAGCCGGGACGGGAAATCCAGTTTGCGCTGAAGCTCCATTTTTGAACTGCGGGATGCGGCGTCGGCTGGTGGCGAGATAAAATGGCCTTAGGCAGGGAGATTCGAGATCGATGACTATGCTCAAGCGTCGCGCGTTTAACCAGGTCCTGGTAGGCCTAGCGGCCTCCGGCGTTGCGGGGAGGGCCTGTGCATGGGAGCGCGGTGGCTCGCCTGACCCGGACGCCCCACTGGGGGATACACTCACCGACGTGCCGGGAATTAAAGTCGGACATTTCACGGAAACACGCAGGCCCACCGGCTGCACCGTGATTCTGTTCAATCCCCAGGTCACCGCCAGTGTGGACTACGATAGCTCGACGCCGGGCTCCTACCGCGGCGTGCGTTTGCAGCCCGCGAGCCTCACCGTGAAGCTCGACGCGATGTTTCTCACCGGCGGCGGCGCATACGGCCTTTCAGCGGTGGCGGGAGTGGATCGCTATTTTGAGGAGCTTCATCAGGGCGCCGCGGGCGTCTACCTACCTTCGGTGGCAGGCGCTTCGATTTTCGACCTGGAGGTTGGCAACCCCAAGGTGCGCCCGGACGGGGAAGCTGCTTATCAGGCCTGCAAAGCCGCCTCCACCGCCCCGGTGCAGCAAGGCAACGTGGGCGCAGGGGCCGGGGCAACGGTCGGCAAGCTGCTGAAGGGTCTCGCCGGGATGAAGGGCGGCCTCGGCTCGGCTTCGGTGCGCGTTGGCGATGCGGTGATCGGCTCGCTCGCGGTGGTGAACGGTATGGGCGATATTATCGACCGCCACGCCGGAAAAATTATCGCCGGCGCTCGCCGCCCGGACGGGCGAGGATTCGCCAATATCGTGGAAACCCTTAAGCGGTCGCGGAGCAGGCGTCTCTCAGAACTCGCGCACGACGTGCCCGATCAAAGCACGAATCTCGTGGTGATCGCCACGAACGTGGCGTTCGGCAAACTGGAGCTTGCCAAAGTCGCCGCCATGGGTTCAACCGGCGCCGCGCGCGTCATCAACCCCTATCACACCGCAGGGGACGGCGATTCCACCTTCGCCTTCTCTACGAATCAGGTAAAATGGCCTACCGAGCCGGGCGAAGCGTCGGAAGCCTCCGCGGTTTCCGCCGTGGGCACGCTCGCGGCGGAGACGGCCTCGGAATCCATCATCCGCGCGGTAAAGATGGCGCGATCCATCGACGGCTGGCCGGCCTGCCGGGATTACCCTGGGGAGTAAAGCGAGACCTGATAAGAGTGACGAGACTCAGCCGCAGAGACATCTTCAAAATCGCCGTTGCCGGCGGCGTCGTCCCCGCCAGCCGAGCTGTTGCCGCGCAAAGCCGGCCCGCAGCCGGACCGAGCCGGAAGGACCGGCCCAATATTCTTTTCATCATGGCGGATCAGCACCGGGCTGACTGCGTAGGCGCAAGCGGTAACGCGGCAATCCGCACCCCAACTCTGGATTGGATTGCACGAGAGGGCGCGAGGTTCAGTAACGCCTACAGTTCCACGCCGAGTTGCATTCCGGCGCGCGCCGCCCTCCTCACCGGCCTCACACCATGGCATCACGGCTGGCTTGGCATGGGCGAGTGGCCGAGCGCCGCGAAGTATCCTTTTGAGATGCCGCGAGCGTTTCGCGAGGCGGGCTACTACACCGCCAGCATCGGCAAGAACCACTTCTACCCGAGCGCGAGGGATCGGTTCTACTTACCCCTCGTCTCGCACGGTTACGATTTTATGCTGCAGGACGAGCATCACGATTATCCCCTCCTCTATCGTACCGATTACCATTCCTGGTTTTGGAGTAATGCTCCGGAGATTTATGCCGGCGACGGGTACTTGAACGATGTGCCAGACGGGTGCGGCTTCGGCTGGAAAAATTTCTGGAATGCCTGGCAGGCGAGCCCGTACCCGTATCCCGAAAGACTTCATCGCGCGCGGTGGGTGGGCGAAACGGCCGTCAGGTTTCTCCGGAATTACAACCGGCCGCAGCCATTGTTCCTGAAGGTCTCCTTTATTCCTCCGCACCCGCCCTATGTTCCACCAGCGCGTTTGATGCAGCCGTATCTCGAGAGCGCGCTCCCGCAAGCGATACATGACGGTTGGGACGACAGATACCGGCCGACCAGCGGACATGGGCTGGAGATGTGCTGGCACGAAGGGCTCAGCGCGGATCAAGTGCACGGGTCGCGCGCGGGTTATTACGGCCAGGTGACGTTTGTTGATGAGCAGGTCGGTCATTTACTTGAAGAGCTCGACGCGCGCGGCTGGCTGGAAGAGACTTTGATCTTCTACTGCTCCGATCACGGCGACATGCTCGGCGATCATGGCCGGTGGACCAAGGCCCAGCCGTATCAATCCGCAGTGCGCATTCCGATGCTCATGCGATGGCCCCGCGGATTGGTAAGCGCCGCTCGCGGCCAGGTGCTCTCGCAAACCGCCGAGGAAAGAGACGTACTCCCAACCTTTCTGGGCGCTGCATCAATCCCAGCGCCCGAACACCTGGATGGCCGCAGCCTCCTTGCGCTCGCCAGCGGGCGCGCGGACGGATGGAGGCTCTACATCGACCTCGAGCATGATATCTCCTGGTGTGGCCCCACCGTTCACTGGAATGCCCTCACCGACGGCCATACGAAGTACATCTTCCACACCTGGGATGGCTCAGAACAGCTTTTCGACCTTGACGGCGATCCGCACGAGCTTCACGACCTCGCCTCAGACTCCGGGCACGAGTCGCAACTGCGATTGTGGCGGCGGCGCATGGTGGCGCATCTGGCCGAGCGAGGAGATGCCTGGGTCAAAAATGGCAAGCTCGTGGTCGGCCGCCCGAGGATTCCGATTTCGCCCAACTATCCCCGCGCGGAGGCGAAACAAATTGTCATCATGCCCCGCGACAGCGCCCCGGCAGGATCAACGGCAGAATTACGCGAGTAGGTGGAAATTTGATAGGCTGCCGAAAACCCTTCCAGCCGTGTCATCTTGAGCGCAGGCATCGTGAGCCATTGGCTCACCAATATGCATGAAAAAGCCCGGATTCCGCTTGCGCGGCACTAACGATCTTTTCTCATCCCCACGAAGCTCGCCCTCCGCAAAGGCGGAGGAGCGGGAATCTACTGATGGACCCCGCCTGCGCGGGAGTGACACGGTCAAGAGTAGCCTGCGGTACTCACAACGTTTATGAAACACTACACCCGGCGGGAATTGTTTGGGACGTTCGGCGGCGCCGCGGCTTCAGCGGGCGCGCTGGCGCGCTTGGCCGGCGCCGCCCCGCCGAGAGGCCCTGAAGCGCAGGGCGCAAAGCCGAACATCATCATCATCCTCATCGACGACCAGGCTTATGGGGATCTGAGCTGCACCGGCAATCCGAAGCTCCGAACGCCGCATATCGACCGGCTCTCGCGCGACGGCGTCACCTTTCCCAATCACTACGGCTGCCCGCTTTGCTCGCCCGCGCGCGCCTCGCTGATGACCGGGCGCTACAACTACCGCACCGGCGTTGTGGACACGTCTACCGGCCTCTCCATGATGCGGCCCAACGAAGTGACCATGGCCCAGATTCTTCGGCAGGCCGGCTACCGCACCGGCATCTTCAGCAAGTGGCACCTGGGAGACCACTGCCCGCTTCGACCCATCGATCGTGGGTTCGAGGAATCACTTATCTGCAGGGACGCCATCGTCGCCGGAATTTCGAACGCTCCCGGCAATTCGCTGTTCAACCCGATTCTCTATCACAACGAAAAGCCGGTTCGCACCCAAGGCTACATCACGGATATTTCGTTCAACGCGGCCATGGAGTTCATCGAGGCGAGCCGCGGCCAGCCCTTTTTCGTTTACCTGCCTACCAACGTGGTGCACACGCCGCTACAGGTGGCGCCGCGTTACAGCGAGCCCTTCAAGACCATGGGGTTTGACGATTACACGTCCACGCTTTACGGCGAGATGGTGAACCTGGATGAGAACGTTGGCAGGCTGTGCGCGAAGCTCGATGAACTCGGCCTCGCCAAAAACACCATCATCATGTACAGCGTGGACAACGGGCCGATTGGCCCGAATGGAGTTGATGTCTCCCCTGGCACTTCCGGGCCCGGACGGTATAATGCCGGCCTGCGCGGAGGTAAGGGAACCATTTACGAGGGCGGCATCAGGCTGCCGTTCTTCGTTTACTGGCCGCGAAGCCTTCCGGCGGGCAGGAAGTCTGAGCAGATCGTTTCGCACATTGACATTCTGCCCACAGTGCTCGACCTCTGCGGCTTGCCCGCGCCATCCGGCGTTCACATGGACGGCTGGTCTCTGCGCCCGCTGCTGCAGGGCGCGAGCGCGACTTGGCCGGAGAGAATGCTGTTCTCTCAGCAGAGCCGCCCCGACCGGCCGCACCGCGTCTATTGGGATGAGCCGCGGCCGTTCGTAAGCTGCGCCGCGCGGGATCAGAAATACAAAATCGTGATGAGCGCCCCCAACCCGGACGAGAGGTACTTCAAGCCCGTCGCATTTGAGGAGACGGAGCTTTACGACCTCCAAAACGATCCCGGTGAAACGCGCAACATTGCGCGCGAGCACCCGGAGATTGTCCGGAGCATGCGCGGAGAATACGAGGCGTGGTTCCGGGATGTGAGCCGGGGCATTCACCCGCCGGTGCGAAATGCTTTAGGCTCCACGCATGAAAACCCGGTGAAGCTGAGCGCACAGGATTTGCGCGGGGTCCGCTCTGCGCGCGGTCCGCACACGCTCGAAGCGGCGCGTGTTCAAGCGGCGAAAAAACAGCCGCTCGGGTTTGGTTATTGGGCTGTCGACGTGGCTCGCGCGGGCCGCTACCGCATCACGATACAATTCGAGCTTCCTCGCGTGCTCGACGCGGCCTGCCCCTGGCGCCTGCCGCTCAAGGCCGGCGAGGCGTTTCTGCGGATCGGTGACGTGGAGGCGAGCCAACTGATTCCCGGCGGAGCCACATCGGTTACTTTTGAGGTCACAGTACGTCCTGGCAAGCATTTTCTCAACGCCTCCCTTACGGGGCAGCGCGAAGCGGGCGTTGAAGTTTCGCCGTTCTTCGTGACGTGCGAATATATTGAATCCGGCGAGTCGAATTCTTAGCGCGTAACCCGAGCCATCAAAGAACGGAGATGGATCATGAACAGACGAGCGTTTCTCTCGAGTGGCGCCATCGCATCGGTCGCGGCCGCGGGTTTCCGCCCGCGTTATATTCGGGCGGCGCAATTAGCCGCTCAGCACGGCGAGATTTACAGGAAACTGGGCGTACGCCCGCTGATCAACGCGGCCGGCACTTACACGGTCCTCTCCGGCTCGCTCATGCCGGAGCGGGCCCGTCTTGCCATGGCCGAGGCCGCGCGCAGCTTCGTCCGGCTGGAGGATTTGCAAAAGGCGGTTGGCGAGCGCATCGCCAAACTGCTCGATGTGGAGGCGGCAATGGTTACCGCGGGCGGCGCTTGCTCGATCCTGCTGGCCACGGCCGCCTGCGTCACGGGCGCTGATCCCGAGAAAATCCGCCGCATCCCCAGTCTCGACGGCATGAAGAGCGAGGTGGTTGTTCCGCGCGAGCATCGCAACGGCTTTGACCACGCGGCGCGCACGGTAGGCGTCAAGCTGGTCGAAGTTGAAACCGTTGACGATCTTCATCGCGCCGTCGGTCCGCAAACCGCCATGCTGTATTTCACGAATATTTTTGAGCCCAAGGGGCAGATCAAGCGGCATGAGTTCATCGCGGCGGGCAAGCAGGCGGGCATTCCGGTGTTCAATGACGCCGCGGCGGAGTTGCCTCCAGCCAGTAATCTCTCTGGTCTTGTAAAAGAGGGTTTTGATTTGGTTGGCTTCAGCGGCGGCAAAGGAATGCGCGGGCCGCAGAGTTCGGGCCTGCTTCTGGGGCGCAAAGACTTGATCGAGGCGGCGCTGCTCAACAACAATCCCAACGACGACGCGGTAGGCCGGCCGTCGAAGGTCGGCAAGGAAGAAATGATGGCCTTGCTGGCGGCGTTTGAGGAGTATCTGCAACGCGATCACGACGCTGACATGCGCCAGTGGAGAGGATTCGTGGAGAGCATCGCAAGCGATGTGCACGGCATTTCTACGGTCGCCACCGAGGTCTACGTGCCCGGCCCCGGCGCGCATCCGATCCCGTATCTCCGTGTGCAGTGGGACCAGAGCCGGTTGAACCTCAAGTATGCTGAATGCGCCCGGCAGTTGCGCGACGGAGATCCCTCAATCGAAGTCAACTCCGGCGCCGATGGGCTGAATCTCGCTTCGTATAATCTCTACCCGGGCCAGGAGCGCATTGCCGGGTTCCGGCTGCGCGGAATCCTGCGTGCCGCTGCGCGGCGAAGCTGAGCGACGGGGAGATGGATGTAGCGCCGGCATCTTGCCGGCGTTGCCGCCGAGACGGCGGCGCTATGCGCCCCAAAACTGAGGCATTACAATTAAGAGTAATGCCTCAGTTTCAGGCGCGTAGAGGCGGCTTTACGCCGCCATTTTTGGATGGCGAGATAAACCCGCCGCTACATCCGCGCCCGAGACTGAGGTAGTACAATTAAGAAAAGATTTTCCTTGACAAGAGGCGGGCCTTGTAATTAGCCATGCCGCTGGTGGGCCAGGTCAGCATTCGAGACCCGCAACTGAGCCTGTCGCACGAAGCAGAGATGGTGGAAAACGATCCGGGGCGCAGCGGCGTGCCGCCGGTGCTCGATGGCGAGTGGTGGGGCTTGGGCAGCGGGGCTGAGGCGCAGGTGATGGTGTCGAATACAAGCGACGCGCCACAGATGGCCGACGTGTATCTCGACTTCCAGGGCAAGCGGCGCAAGCTGGACCAGGCTCTATCCTTCGTGCCCTATGAAACCAAGGTGCTCGACATCGCGCAGTTGCTCTCGACGCTGGGCGTTGACCCGGCGCGAGCGCCCGAGGGCGGAATCACCATTATTCAGGCGGGCCGCATCCGGCGCTGATCGCCAACGGCAAGATCACCGACCCGGCGACCGGCTTCTCTTCTACCGTCGATTTCCCGCTGCCCGAAAACGAGCGCGCCAGCGCGCTGCACGCCACCGGATTGCCAATCGGCATGCCAACAGAGGATTGCCGTTTGCTGGCATGGGCACGTTCACGCCCCACGTGGTCCTGCGCAACCTGCTCAGCACAGCGCAGTCGGTGACGGTCACGGTAGAGTATCCGCAGCCCGCGCCCGTAGCGGCGACGTCCCCGTCGCCGGAAGGCGCCGGTGAGGACACCGGCGCTACGGCACCGTCAGCCAATAGCTATAAGCGGATCATCCCTGCTCCCCCGCTGCCGGGCGATAAAGATCATCACCCCGAATGGGGCGCGGGCGCGGGGACAACCGTCGGCATGATGACGCTCGCATCCATCCCGCTCGGGCCTTCCAGCAAGATGGACTACTCACTCGCGTCGGCGATGAACGAGTTGCCATTGCCCCTCCCCTTTTGCACCATTCGCATCCAATGCACCGGGCCGCCCGGATCGCTGGAGGCGGAAGTTTCGAGTGTCGAAAACACCAGCAGCATGGCGGAGGGCGCGCGGGTCGAAAACGAGGGCAACGGCTGGGCAGGCTCGGGCGCCAACCAGTGGCATCTGGACAAGAACACCGAATCGATTTTGTTTCTGACAAATGAAAGCGACAAGACAGCCCGGATTGGATTCGTGGTGATGGCCAGCGGCGTTCGGTACTCCTTGACCAAGCTGCTGCTTCAGCCGCATGAAACGCGCGCCATCAACATGCGCGCTCTCCGCGATGCCGAGATCGCTGATTTCAGGAAGAATAAAATCCCCGCCGGAACCTCCGACGGCAGCGTGAGCTGGCTCCGATTGGATAACGTGGCGGTGATGGGGCGGCTATGCGTGATCGAGCGCCATCAAAGGATGATTGCGTCGAGCTATGATTGCGGCTTCTGAAAGTGCCCGGGTGCATTTGACGGCAATCTCAGCATCAGTCCGTCCGCCTTTGGGTTCCTTGCCACCCAGACGATGGCGTGCATCTGCTCTGCTGAATATATCGACGGCTGCAACGGCTCGACCTACGACAACGACGTGACGGGGAGCGCAACCTGGTATTCCTCAGATACCGGTGTGGCAAATATGGATTCGAGTGTGCCGTACCAGGTTGATGCCTCTGCTCCGGGCGAGAGCAATATTACGGCCAGCTTCAGCGACTGCGGTCAATACACCAAAACCACCTGTTCGTGCAACTACACCAATAACGGCAGCACGAGCAGCACCGCGAACGTGGACTCGCTGGCGTTCACCATCACCAGCGGCGGCGCGCCTACGGATTCGAGCGGGATAATATCCGACCAGCAGTTCGGGCTCCAGATCCAGGCGGACTTACCCGCGGCTTCGGGCGGAGGCGTGGACTCGAGCTTCGCCCAGCAAAACGTAACCTTCACGCTCACGAACGTCAACACAAGCGTGGGGGAATCCGCCCCGTCAAGCGTCAATTTCTCTTCGGGCGCAGCCAATACGAACGTGACGATTGTCCAGGCTTCCGGACTGACGGTAGTGGGCTACTTTGAATTTTTCGAGCCTTGACTCTCCCTGCGTACCTGCCATACTGATATTATGCGAAAGCGGATTAGAAGAGGGGATAGGCCGAAAG
>JBOGJW010000053.1:0-3112 GCA_050745245.1 Terriglobia bacterium
CTTCAACATCTTCATCACGCGCAGAACTAAAGGTCTGTGCCGGCCTCGGAGCAAGCTCTGGCCGCAGCTTCATGCGGGCTAGAAGCCCGCGCTCCCGTTTCTAGCACGCGAACGGATAACGCTCGCGATCGAGGGCGCTCTGCGCCAGGCGCCGTTTTATCGCGATAGTGTCGAGGAGATCGCGCTTCAAGAAGCGCCGCACCATCGCCGCCTGCGTGCGCAAGGCGTCTCCCTCCGCGATCCGCGGCAGCGCGCGGCGCGCCTCCGCTTCCATGCGCTCAGCCGCTTCGCAGGCAGCGCAGCGCGCCGCGTCCAGATGAAGGCTGGCGGATTCGTCCGAGGCGGAGGAGGCTTTCTTGGCGCGGAGCAGGGCGCTTTCGATCACGTAGGTTTCGATAATGAGATTACTGAGCGCGCCCAGCGCTTCCTGCTCCTCGGAGAGGCGCGATCCGTGCTTTTCAATTGCGCTTCCCGCAACCAGCAGCGCTGATTTTCGCGCTCCGCGAAGGATTCGGAATTCGGGCGCGAGCGCGCCTTCCTCGCCGGACTCGGCCACCGGAGCCAGTATTTCACCGAGCACATCCCGCGCGGCGGCGGCGAGGGGCAATTCTCCGCTCGTCGCGCGCTTCATGAGCATATCGACGATCAGCAGCCGGTTAATTTCATTGGTGCCTTCGAAGATGCGATTCACTCGCTGGTCGCGGTAAGTGCGTTCCACTTCGTATTCCGTGCTGAATCCGTACCCGCCGAAAATCTGCACCACCTCGTCTACAACCTCATCCAGCGCTTCGGTGCCGGCCACCTTGAGGATCGAGCACTCGACGGCGTATTCCTGCAAGGCCTCCAGGAGCCGCCGCTGCGAGCCGGGGTCCTCTTCGGAGGCGGCGCCGAGGAGACCGTCGATCAGACCACAGGTGCGGTAGGAGACGCTCTCCGCGGCGTAAGTCCGCACGACCATTCCGCCCAGCTTTTCCTGGATTAACCCGAACTCCGCGATGGGGCGGCCAAAGGCCACCCGTTCCTTCGCCCACTTCAGCGCCGGAATCATCAGGAGCTTGCACCCGCCGGCGCAGCCCGCGCCCAGCTTCAGGCGGCCGATATTGAGAATGTTGAAAGCGATCCGGTGGCCTTTCCCGATTTCGCCCAGAAGGTTCTCGGCCGGTACCGGCACGTCTTCCAGATTCAAAGGGGTGGTGGAGGAGCCGCGAATGCCCATCTTGTGCTCTTCCGCGCCCGGCCGCACGCCCGGAAAGCCGCGCTCGACAATGAACGCGGTAAACTTTTCTCCATCGACGCGCGCGAAGACGACGTAGACATCCGCGATGCCGCCGTTCGTCACCCACATCTTCGCTCCGTTCAGAATGTAGTGGGCGCCGTCAGCGCTCAGCGTTGCTTTCGTGGCGCAGTGAAGCGCGTCGGAGGCCGAAGTGGCCTCGCTCAGGCAGTAGGCGCCCACCCATTCGCCGCTCGCGAGCTTCGGTACGTACTTCTCCTTCTGCGCTTCGGTTCCGAAAAACGCAATCGGCAGGATTCCGATGCCTGCCTGCGCCCCAAGCGTCGCCGCCCAAGCGCCATCGCGCGCCATTTTTTCGGAGATGATGATTGACGAAATCTTGTCGAGCTCGAGCCCGCCGTATTGGCGTGGCACGTCGGCGGCGCAAAGCCCCATCTCGCCTGCGCTCCGCAGAAGGGCGCGCAGCAGGCCCGGCTCCTTGTTTTCGATCTGCTTCAAGCGCGGCACAATCTCGCGCTCGACGAACTCCTGGGCCGTTTGAGCGATCAGCCGGTGCTGATCGCTGAGGTCCTCGGGAGTGAAGACCTCCTCCGGGCGGCGGTCTGCAAGCAGAAAGCTTCCACCCCGGATCATGTTTCGGGAATCGGTAAGGCTCGGCATTGTCAAATCGGGAATCGCACGCGTAATTATGTAAGCCGCTGATCAGCAGACACATCCTGGCTTCGCCGTAAAAGCCAGGGGCTGCAAACCTTGGGAACAGCCTTGCGCGGTCTCAACTCTCCTCCACAGCGTTCAGCATAGCAGGGCTCGCTGCCAACGGGGAGACTCGTGAGACAAGTGGGACGCTTTATTCGCGGTTTTCAGAAGTAGTGCGGTGTTTTGTCCGTCCAGTCGAATTTGCCTTGGTTGGAATTCGTGCCGGCCATGTCAAACTGATTGCCGTACTGGTCCTTATAATAAAGACGCTTGGCCTTGGCCTTGATGTCGTGTTGGACGTTCCACGCCTGCATGTTCTCAACGACGATCGGCGTCTTTCCGTCCATGCCGATGATGTAATCGGAATCGAATCCACCCTTCGAGCCGATCTGCAGCGATGTTCCTCTGTCTCCCGCGACCTGGGTAATGCGAGCTCGCTCGAAGCGCAGGCCGGGACCGCCGGCCCGCGCGTATCCGGAAATGCGCGTCGCGATCGCCTGCAGAGCGTCAAACTGCGCGGTTGTAGCGCTCTCCTCGACATACCAGACGGTGGATGCGCCGCCGTGGGCGCGGACAAGGTGCTGTCCGCCGAGGCTCACGCCTCCGTAGTGGCCCCTTTTAATGTCAAACGACGCAAGCGACCAGCAGTAGTGGTGCGGCGACGGCCCCTGGCCGAAATTGCAGCCACACGGCACCTGGCAGGTGCACGCCTCGCTCATCGCTCCCCTGATCTCCCAATGCGGGCTGGCCAGAGTGGTAGCCGGCCAGGCTGCGCCGGCCACAACGGCCATCGTGAGCAACGCAAGGAGCGGCGCCTCGCGGCTCGTACTGCACAGATTGCGCCGAGGGACCGGTGAATTCAAGCTTTCCATCCCCTTGTACCTCCGGTTCAACGATTACGCATAGTTTAGCAGGTCAGGACGCTGTAGCGATGGCGTCTCGCCGGCCTCCGTGACGAAAATGAGCTCTCATCCGCCTCCTGCGTTGGGCGCCCACGCGGGGGCCTGTAGCGCAGTCTCGCGGCCGGAGCCAAGCGCCCTGTCATTCTGAGTGAGCGCAGCGAGCGAAGAATCCCTGTATTTCTTGGGATTCAGCAAAAATGCGGGGCTTCTTCGCTTCCGCTCAGAATGACAGGTTTCAAAATGTTTGCCAAAAATAAATCATGACCATGTAGCGCAGCAT
>JBOGJW010000054.1:0-4903 GCA_050745245.1 Terriglobia bacterium
AATGGAATCGGAACCGGAATTCACTACCCGATACCCCTGCACCTTCAGCCAGCCTATAAGCGCCTGGGTTATCAGCTAGGTGATTTTCCGGTAGTTGAACGCGCTGCGGCGCGCGTTGTCTCCTTGCCCATGTATCCGCAGCTTCGCGCAGAGCAGCAGCAGCATGTTGCAGAATGCCTTCTGGAGTTTGCGCCTCAGCTTGCGCCAAGCGAAACCGAAGACGATGTTCTCGCCGCCGAACCCAAATAGCCGGCGCATTGTAGCCGCCCTATCTCCGGCGGCTATTGGTGGACTTCCCCGGTGAGAACACCACCGCTACAAGCCCGCGCCATCGCATAAGCCGTCTCAACTACGTGAAAGCTGCGTTAAACACATCGAACGGTTCGCGACCGGCGGGGGCGCTGCCGGCGAACGGCGGAGCAGGCCTGGAGAAGGTACTGGCAGGCAAGCGTATCTGGATCGATCTGGATAACACCCCGCACGTACCGTTCTTTGCGCCCATTGCCGAGGAACTCAGGCGGCTGGGCTGCTCCGTGAGTTTCACGGCGCGGGCGGCGTTCCAGGTGTGCGAGATGGCGGCGCTCTACCACCTGGACTACACGCGGGTGGGGCGCCATTACGGAAAGCACACGGCGTTTAAGGCCCTTGGGCTCGGCGTCCGCGCTCTGCAACTGATCCCGTTCGCGGCGCGCGAGCGCCCGCATCTGGCCTTGTCGCACGGCTCCAGGTCTCAGCTTTTGGCCGCCACCATCCTGAGAATCCCCTCGGTGTTGATCCTCGACTACGAATTCGCGCGCGCGCTGCTGCGCCCCACCTGGGCGATGGTTCCCGAGGTAATTCCCAAGTCGGCTGTTCCCTTTCCCGCCGACCGCCTGCTCAGATACCCGGGCATAAAGGAGGATGTTTATGCGCCGCGGTTCAAGCCGGACCCTGGCCTGCGGGCGCAGCTCGGGCTGAACGCGGGCCACGTGATCGCCACGGTGCGCCCGCCCGCGAGCGAAGCCCATTATCACAACCCTGACAGCGACCGGCTTTTCGCGGCCGTGATGGAGTTCCTGGGCGGGCAGCCTGAAACCACGACGGTTTTGTTGCCGCGCAATGACCGGCAAGGCGCGTGGCTGCGCCACACCTGGCCGAACCTGTTTTCGTCTGGCAAGGCGATGATCCCGCAACACGCGATCGATGGACTGAATCTCATCTGGAATTCCGATCTGGTGATCAGCGGCGGCGGAACCATGAACCGCGAGGCTGCTGCGCTCGATGTTCCGGTGTATAGCATCTTTCGGGGGAAGATTGGGGCGGTAGACCGCTATCTGGCCGAAAAACGCCGCCTGGTGCTGATCGAGAGCGCCACGGATATCCGGACGAAGCTTATCCTGAAGCGACGGAATCGGCCGGAGGCGCGCCGAGAGCGGAATAGCGCCCCGTTGCAGAAGATCGTGGACGACCTCGTCAGAATCACCGGCGCGAGCCGGTCTCCCCAACACAGAGAAAGCGGCCATTCGGCATGAAAGTAATGGTGGTGGTGGGAGCGCGGCCGAACTTTATGAAGGCCGCGCCGATCATCTCCGCGCTGCGCGAGCTGGGGTCGAGCCTGGCTTCAGCGGACGGGCCGGGGAACGACAGACCCAAGGAAGGAATCTGCCATCTCCTCGTGCATACCGGCCAACACTACGATACAGCCATGTCGGGCTCGTTTTTCAGCGACCTCGATCTTCCGGCGCCCGACATCGATCTTGGCGTAGGGTCGGGCTCGCACGCCGTGCAGACGGCGGAAATCATGAAGAAGTTTGAGGCGGTGCTGCTTCGCGAGCGGCCCGGCGTGGTGGTGGTGGTGGGCGATGTCAATTCAACCCTGGCTTGCGCGTTAACCGCGGCGAAGGTTAGCTTCGGCCCGGAGGGGCATCGCCCGCTGATCGCGCACATCGAAGCAGGATTGCGCTCCGGCGATCGCAGCATGCCGGAGGAGATCAATCGTGTTCTTACCGACCACCTTTCAGACCTGCTCTTTGTTACGGAGGAGAGTGGCTTGCGTAACCTTGCCGCCGAGGGCATCGCCTCGGAGAAGGTGCACTTCGTCGGTAACACAATGATTGATTCTCTTCTCAGTTCCAGGCAAAGAGCGGACGCTTCCACGGTGTTGGACACGCTGGGACTGAGGACCGGAGCGCACGGTAACGGCTCCGCCGTCTCGCAATACGCTCTGCTCACCCTTCACCGCCCGGCCAACGTAGACCGTGACACGGCTTTCTCGTCCATCCTGGAAGGTCTTCGGGAGCTCGGGGCTGAGCGCCCCATTATTTTCCCGGCGCACCCTCGCACGCGCCGCCGCATCCGCGAATTCGGGCTCGAGCGCTATTTTCAGTGGCAGCCGGCCGGAAACGGGAGAATCGAAGCTGCTGCCCAGGGCGAGCGCGGCATTCGTGTGATCGATCCGTTGGGTTATCTTGATTTTCTCTGCCTGATGAAGAATGCGACCCTCGTGGTGACCGATTCCGGCGGAATCCAGGAAGAGACTACGTGCCTCGGAATACCCTGCGTGACGGTGCGGCAAAATACCGAGCGCCCGGTAACTGTCGAGAGCGGAACCAACGTGATTGCCGGGACCGGCGACGAGGGAATCGCGGCGGCAATCCGGGCGCAGTTGAAGAACACCGGCTTCCGCAAGGCGCCTGAGAAGTGGGACGGCCAAGCTGCCGGACGCATTGTCAGTATTCTGTCCGCCGCGAATCCTCACAGCGCGCAGGAGGGAGTCCGCTGCGCGGGCACACCTCAACCCCAATGAAGCACGCTCCACAGCCAGCCTTCCTCAAGCTTCTCGAGTATTGTCAGGCGGAGGATTGGGCTGGCTACGACCCCTATGACGCTCTCAACAGCGCATTTCTGAAAGTCATCCCGCTGCCGCGGCTTCCCCGCATTGCTCTGACACAGTTTTTGAGGAGGAGCCCGGCGAATCTGCGGCGCCTTCTGCTGATCCCGAAGACCCAGAACCCGAAGGCGATCGGATTGTTCCTTTCCGCGCTGGCGACGCTGCCTGAGCTTAGCAACCTGCGGGAGGAGCAGGCCGGGCAGCTCGTCGACCACCTGACGGAGCGGCTGATGGCGCTGCGCTCACCCGGGTCTCCGTACTGGTGCTGGGGCTACAGCTTCCCTTGGCAGACACGCACACTGCTGGTGCCGGCGGGCGCGCCCAATTTGGTGGCGACCGTCTTTGCGGCGGGCGCGCTGCTCGACGTCTACGAACGGCGTCAGGACAAGCAGACCCTCAGCGTGGCCCTAAGCGCGGCGGAGTACCTGCTGAACGAGCTTTACTGGACCGAGGGAGCGGTCGCGAGCTTCAGCTATCCGTCGCCCGCCTTCCGCAGCCGAACGCACAACGCCAATTTTCTGGCCTCAGCGCTGCTGTGCCGCGTGGCACGGTACACCGGCGAGGCGCGCTTCCTCGCTCCGGCTCTGGAGGCGGCGCGCTATTCGGCCAGCAGGCAGAACCGCGATGGCTCGTGGTATTACGGCGAGGCGCAGTCGCAGCGCTGGATCGACAACTTTCACACCGGCTATAACCTTTGCGCCCTGCAATCGGTCTCGCGCGACGCCTGCACGGACGAATTCGATTCCGCGATGGATCGAGGCCTGGAATTCTACCGCTCCCATTTCTTTCGCGCGGACGGCGCCCCGAGGTACTTCCACAATCGCACTTATCCCATCGACATTCACTGCGTGGCGCAAAGCATCATCACCCTGCTGGCCTTCGGGAATCGGGAGAGTACGCAACTCGCGCGTTCCGTATTCGATTGGGTAATGGATCACATGTGGGACGAGCGCGGTTTCTTTTACTACCGCGTCCTGCGCTCATGCACGATCCGCGCCTCGTATATGCGATGGTCGCAGGCCTGGATGTTGCTGGCGATTTCGAGACTGCTGGCGGCGCAGGCGTCCGCGCGGGCTGGCGGGCATCCCGAGGCCGTGGAAGCCCGCTTTGCATGATCGAGTGTATTTTCACGCTGGATTACGAGATCTACGGCAACGGTACCGGCTCACTCAAAGAGCTTGTTTACGAGCCGGCGGAGCGGCTGAGGGAGCTGTTCCTGAAATTCGACGCGCGCTTCGTCGCTTTCATCGAGGCCGCGGAACTCGAAAAAATTGAGGCGTGCGGCTCCGATCGCGCCATTGATGCGGTAAAGCGCCAGGTTCGGCAGCTTCACAAGCAAGGTTTCGAGATCGGATTGCACCTTCACCCGCAGTGGGCGAACGCGCGATACGAGCGCGCGCAATGGGCGCTCGATTACTCCGAATACAACCTTTGCACGCTGCCGCGCGCGAGGATCGCGCAAATCGTCGGACGCTCGCTCGATTATCTTCGCGAGATCACCGGCCAGCCGGCTTTCGTTCCGCTCGCATTTCGCGCGGGGAACTGGCTCTTCCAGCCGGCGAAAACGGCGGCGGCGGTGCTGGCGGAATACGGCATCAGGATTGACTCGTCAGTTTTCAAAGGCGGCGTCCAGCACCGGAACAGACTGGATTACCGCCCGGCGCTCGAGAACGGCTATTACTGGCGGTTTAGCTCTAATGTGAGCAAGCCCGATCCGGGCGGCGAGTGGCTGGAAATTCCGATTTATACGCGCTTGGTCCCGTGCTGGACGATGGCAACTCCGAAGCGCCTCGGGTTCAAGAATTCCGCAGGCGGGCCGGCCGCGGGCGGCGCGGACCAGCCAGCCAGGCTAGGCAGGATAGACCGGCTGCGCGATCTGGCGCGGCTCCGATATCCACGGAAGCTCGATTTCTGCCGCATGACGCTCCACGAGCTTACCTCGACAATGAACCGTGTGATTCAGGAAGACCAGAGGAGTCCTGAGGCGTACAAGCCCATAGTGGCCATCGGCCACACCAAGGACCTCACGGACTG
>JBOGJW010000055.1:0-3919 GCA_050745245.1 Terriglobia bacterium
GTGCGCGGCTACGTGATTGGATCGGATGATGCATCTCGTCCTCCTCCGCCCTCGGAAGGGTCGAACGAATCGGATTGCGGGTTGGGCCGGTCTTATGAATTGCGAGGCCGATCCTTGCCCGCGAAGCGCCTGGCCGGTCTCCTGACTTGCGCATCATCGCGCCCAGGCTGCCTTCCCAGGGCCGAATGCCCCAGTGGCTTTTCCTGCCTGGGCAACTCCGCGCTCACAGTGGCGGGGCCGTGCCGGAATCTCACCGGCTTCCCAATTGCATAACACCAGACGAAGCCTGATTCTTACAGCGCAAGCCGCAATTGTCAATGCTGTTGTCGATTACGGGGTAATGCCGCAGTTTCGGGCGCGTAGAGGCGGCTTTACACCGCCAAATTTTCGGCTGGCGGGATAAACCCGCCGTTACATTCGCTCCCGAAACTGACCCGTTACGAAGCGTTGCGCCGCGCAATCACCGCCGCGTTTTCAGTACACTAAAATACAGGGAGGCAAATGCGCCAACAGAACCAGATTCTCCGCGACATCCGGTTGATCATTTTCGACCTCGACGGCACGCTCATCGACAGCCAAGCGGATCTCGCGTCGAGCGTCAACGCCACGCGCGCGCGGCTGGGCCTGCCGGACCTCTCCGAGCAGGTTATCACCTCATACGTGGGCAACGGCGTCCCCGCGCTCGTGCGCCGCGCGCTGGGCGGAGGCGCTTCGGAAGCGGAAATCCAGTTCGCCGTCGCATTCTTTCTCGAGCACTACCGGCTCCACATGCTGGACCACACGCATTTGTATCCCGGCGTCCGTGAGACCCTGGCGGCGCTGGCCAGCCGGCGCATGGCGGTTCTGACCAATAAGCCGGTGAACTTCAGCCGCGCTATCCTTGCCGGGCTCAAGCTCGATTCACACTTCGCCGACGTTTACGGCGGCAACAGCTTTGCTGAGAAGAAGCCGCACCCGGCGGGCGTGCTCCGGTTACTGGAGGACTCCGGCGTCACCGCAAGGCAGGCGCTGATCGTGGGCGATTCCAGAGTGGACGTCGAGACGGGCCGCAATGCTGGCGTGTGGACGTGCGGCGTCACTTACGGCATCAGCTCGGGGACGCTCGCCGTCGTTGAGCCCGACCTGCTCGTGAACGACCTGCGTGAGCTGCCGCCGTTACTCGACGGCGCTCGCTCGCGCAGCATCCGCGGAGATGGCAATGCCGGCTAACCTGGGCGCACCGTTCGGAAAGTTTCTGGTCGTGCTGGGCGTTATTATCGCAGTCGCCGGGCTGCTCCTGATCGGCGGATTCAGATTCGGGTCGCTCCGTATCGGCCGCCTGCCGGGCGACATCGCCTATAAGGGAAAGCACGGGTCGCTCTACTTTCCGGTCGCCACCTGCATTGTCATCAGCGCCGGGCTAACGCTGATCTTCTGGCTGATTTCGTTTTTTTCCAAGCGCTGAGGTAAATTCGACGGTAGCGCAGCGCGGCAGAGCCGCAAACCAAAGCCATCTTCAGTCATTCCCGCGAAGCTCGTCCTCCGCGAAGGCGGGGGAGCGGGAATCCAGTTAATTAAATAGGACCCCCGCTTTCGCGGGGGTGACGCCGGGCCGCGAGCACCCAAAGTGTCAGTTAGAAGAGCTATCGTCGCACGGTGACTTCACGGTGGAGCGGAAGGTTGCGAGACGAGTCGCCCGCCAGAATTGTGTACACGCCTGGCGGCGATGTCCACTCACGGCGCGCCGTGTCGTACATCGAAAAAGCCCGCGGACTTAGCGCGATGGTCACGGGCTGTGTTTCCCCCGGCTTCAAGTAGACTTTTCCAAAGCCGCACAGCTCGCGGGGAGGCTCGCCGTTCGAGGGCGGCTGATGCGCGTAGACCTCGACCACTTCGGCGCCGGCGCGGCGGCCGGTGTTCGTCACGGACACGCTCGCAGAAATCTTTTCGTCCCCCGCGGCAGAAGCGGCCGCGAGCTTTTGCGGCGTGACAACGAGGTTGCTTAACCGGAATGTGGTGTAAGACAAGCCGAAACCAAACGGGAACAAGGGCCGCGCGCCGGTTGCATCGTACCAGCGATAACCGACCTGGAGCTTTTCACTATAATCCGAGTTCCGGTTAACTCCAGGCCATTGCTGCGGACTGTTTGTGGGTACTTCGGAGTTGGTGCGGGGAAAAGTAAGCGGGAGTTTGCCGGAAGGATTCACGTCGCCAAACAGTAGCGCGGCAATTGCGTTGCCGTCCTCCTGGCCCGGATACCACGCTTCGACGACGGCAGACACATGATTGATCCAGGGCATCAAGATGGCGCCACCGGTGTTGAGCACCACTACCGTGCGCGGATTCGCGGCGGCGATTGCCGAAATAAGCTGATCCTGACGATCCGGCAAGTCGAGATTCGGCCGGTCAGAACCTTCGCTTTGCGGCGCGCTGGCGAATACGATTGCCATGCGGGCCGCTTGCGCCAGGCTCGCCGCTTGGTTGAGGTCGTTCCCGCCGGCGTAGGACACCTTGGTCCCCTGGCCAGCGCGCTGGCGAATGCCGTCGACCGGGCTTACAACGTAAGGAGCAACGACGTGGGAGCTGCCGCCGCCTTCGGCCAGCGGCTTCGTTCCTCCGGCGGCGCCAATTACCGCAATCGATGTTGTCCCGGCGAGCGGCAAGACGCCGCCTGCGTTTTTCAGCAGGACCGCGCCCTGCTCGGCTGCGCTTCGCGAAAACAGGTCGTGCGCGCGGCTTCGCGCGTCCGAGTTCCAGTTGCCCGGCTGGGGCTTGTCAAATAGCCCGTGTTGAAACATGGTCACCAGAATTCGGCGCACGTGTTCGTTGAGATTCGCCGTGCTGATCTGCCCGCTCTCGACCGCTGCCTTAAGAGCCGGGCCGTAGTATCGGCCGCTGGGCATCTCCTGGTCCAGTCCGGCGCGCGCGGAAGGCAGCGTAGAATGCGTCGCGCTCCAGTCGCTCATCACCCAGCCGCCGAAGTGTAGTTCACCTCTGAGCAGATCGGTGAGCAGGCGGGGGTTTTCGCACGAATAGACGCCGTTCGTCTTGACGTACGCGCACATGAAGGTGCCCACGCCGCCCTGCTCAACCGCGGCCCGGAAGGGAGGCAGATAAATTTCCTGGAGCGTTCGCTCGTCAACCACCGAGTTGTCGTGGAAGCGGTCCGTCTCCTGGTTCATCGTGAGATACATGTTCGCGTCGGCAATCGGCCCCTGGCTCTGGATGCCCCTGATTTCCGCGGCAGCCATCTGGCCGTTCAAGTACGGGTCCTCGCCGTAAGTTTCAAAGCTTCGCCCCCACTCCGGCACCCGAACGATATCCATCGTAGGTTCCAGGGCGACGTTTGCGCCCTTGCCCCATTCCTCTTCGCCCAGAACCTTTCCGTAGGAATTCAGCAGCGCCGCGTCCCAGCTTGCAGCGGCGGCAATCGGGGCGGGCAGAAGCGTCACGTTTTTGGCGCCGTCGCCAACTCCGGCCCGGCCATCGCCAAGCCGGAGCGCGGGAATCCCCAGCCGCGAGTTCGCCGGGATATAGCCGGCGTAGGCTTTGAGAGGAGTCGGATAAGTCGTGCCGTGCACAATGGCGATTTTTTCGTCGAGAGTCATGGCGCGGATCACCAGACCGGCCCGATGTGCGGCCGAGAGAGAACGGTTCATCCACGGGCGAGATGCGGCGGCAGGGACGGGCACGGCAATTATGGAAGCCCATGAAACCGCGAGAACGAGGGTGAGGCTAGCGAGCAAGAAGCGCATGACTGACGTGCGTTCACAAGCTGGTGAGGCTCGGAGGGTGTGGGTAAGTAAGTCGAGTAGCGCGGACCTGCGTTTTTCAGGTCCGCGGCTTTTCCGCCGGGGTTTGACAAAAGCCACATCTATAATGGCGTCGGCGGTGTCAAGGTTTTTTTAGCCCTTTTTTGGGACACGTCGGCTGCCGCGTG
>JBOGJW010000056.1:0-2436 GCA_050745245.1 Terriglobia bacterium
CCCTCTTTCTCCAGCGTCTTGGCGGCTTGCATGGCCCGCACCACAAGCGACCCGTAAGTCACCAGCGTCAGGTCGGCTCCCTCGCGCGCCAGCCTGGCCTTGCCGAAGGGGATCATGTGATCCGGGCCGGGATAGGGGCTGCGGTTGTGCGTCTGGCGGTAGAGGTGTTTCGGTTCGAGGAACAGAACGGGATCATCGGAGCGGATCGCGGTGCGCAATAGTCCGTTTGCGTCGAGCGCGGTCGAGGGCATCACCACGCGCAGTCCCGGCAAATGGGTGAAAATGGATTCGCCGGACTGGCTGTGATAAATGGCGCCGCCGCTCAGGTATCCGCCAATCGGAACGCGAATCACCACCGGGCAGGCGAATCCGTTATTCGAGCGCCAGCGCAGCGTGGTGAGCTCGTCGCGAATCTGCATCATGGCCGGCCAGACGTAGTCAAAGAACTGGATTTCGACCACGGGTTTGAGCCCCCGCGTGGCCATTCCGGTGGCGCGGCCCACGATCGAGGCCTCCGCGATCGGCGTATTGAAGCAGCGTGCGCTCCCGAAGCGCCGCTGCAACCCGTGCGTTACCTTGAAGACTCCGCCCTTACCCTTCACCAGCGGCAACTCGGCTTCGTCGCTGCAATCGGCCACGTCCTCGCCGAACACCACCACGCGCGGGTCGCGCGTCATTTCGTCGCGCAAGCACGCATTGATGAGATCCACCATCGTCTGCGGCTCACCCTCAAGGCGCGGCGGACGATCAAACCGGTCGGAGGTTGGATCCGTTCCCGGCGAGTACAGGTAGAGGTGCAGCGCCTCAGGCGATGGCGGCGGGGCGGCCAGCGCCCGGTCCGCCGCCCGACGAATCTCTTCGTCCGCGCCGGCCTCAATTTCGCGCAGGGCGTTCTCTGTGGACACCCTTTCGCGCAGCAGGTACTCGCGACAGCGCACCAGCGGATCGCGCTGCGCCTCTTCGCGCCGGCGCGCTTCGCTCTTGTAGAGGCGCTCATCATCGGAAAGCGAGTGCGAATACGGGCGGACGACGTGCGCGTGCACCAGCGCCGGGTCGCGCCGCTCGCGCGCGTGGCGGAAGGCGTGGCCGCACGCTTCATAGGCCGCGACAAAATCAGTGCCGTCGCATTCAACGGCGAAGAGATTCGGGAAATTCTTCACCAGCCGCGAGATACTTCCGCCCGCCGTCTGCGTGGCTACGGGTACCGAGATCGCATAGCCGTTATCCTCGACCAGGTACACCAGCGGCAGCCCGGCGCCGCACGAAGCGTTCAGCGATTCCCAAAATTCTCCCTCGCTGGTCGCGCCCTCGCCGAGCGACACAAACGACACTTCGTCCGCGTGGAAGCTGCGGGCGAGATCCGCCGCCTCGCGCACCCTGGCGAAGTAGACGCTCGCGTCCGCAGCGCCTACGGCTTGCAGAATCTGGGTGCCGGTGGGACTGGAGAGAGAAACGATATGAAGCGCGGGAGAAGACCAGTGCGACGGCATCTGCCGCCCGGCCGATGCCGGATCGTCCTTCGATCCGACGGAGCCCAACAGCATCTCGAGCGGGCTGATGCCGAGCTGAAGACAGAGCGCGCGATCGCGGTAGTAGGGGTAAATCCAGTCGTAACCTGGTTTGAGCCACAGTGCCGCGGCTACCTGTATCGCCTCGTGACCCACGCCGTTAATCTGGAAAAACGCGCGGTTCTGGCGCTTAAGCTGAATCTCCTTGTCGTCCAGCTTTCTCGCCATCGTCATGGTGCGATAGGCGTCCAGCAGCACCTCTCTTGAAAGCGAAACCGGTTGGTGCAGTGCGGTGGTTGCGCTGGCCATTCACATCACCTCGAAGATACGGAGCGGGTGGCTCGCCGGTTCAGGATGTTCTCGGATGGTGGAGAAGATCAGGAAGGACATTCTGGTACGGCCCGCCCGGGCACGGCTCCATTATGAAATTTGCGTCCGGCTGTGTCAACGCCGGCGCCGTAGGCAGTCTGTGACCGCGGGCTCGCGAAAACTGATAAAAATGGCTGCGGTTCGGACAGCCCGCAGTGCGTGCGGAGGGAATTTAGTCCGCGGCGTGGGAAGGTGTGAGAAAATCGCGGGTGGCTGTCATGCTGAGCCCGTTCGCCCTTCCGCTGCGAACGGCCCTGAGCGAAGCGAAGGGGCTCAGGATAAACTCCGCAAAGCATCCCGGTATTTAAAAACTCAAGCAAATACAGGGATTCTTCGTCGGTCGCGGCGGCGGCCTCCTCAGCATGACAGGCCCCGAATTATTTCACTTCTTCTAACACCTGGGGCTACTCATCTTCTGGCCGGGCCTCGAATCGCTGGCGCCACCTTTTCGACCCGGCAGATCAACCGCTGAGATTTTCCCATTCTCCTTGGACTTTGCGGCAACTTCTGATATGGTCTGCATGCTTGCGATGTTCAGGCGCGTAGAGGCGGCTTTACG
>JBOGJW010000057.1:0-11674 GCA_050745245.1 Terriglobia bacterium
TCTCGGCGGCACCAGCATCAAAGCCCTCGCCGTCAGCCGGAAGAATAAGATCCTGGCGGCGGAGAAAAAGGGCACCGAGGCCGGGTCGGGCGCGAAGGCCGTCACCCGCGAGATCGCGCGCCTCGTCGAGAAGACGGCGAAGCAGGCCGGCGTGAAGGTGAAATCGCTGGCGGCGGTCAGCGTGGGCGCGCCGGGGGCGGTGGATGGGAGCCGCGGGGTGGTGGTGGAGGCGCCGAACCTCGGGTGGAAACATGTGGCGCTGGCCGCGGGTCTCGAGAAGCTGCTGGGCGTTCCGGTGGTCGTCGATAACGACGTGAATGTCGGCGTGCTGGGAGAGCACGAGTTAGGAGCTGGCGAGCGGGCCGATGAACTCGTCGGCATCTTCGTCGGCACCGGTATCGGCGGCGGCATTATCTCGGGCGGCGAACTCTACGGCGGCGGGCACGGCTGGGCGGGCGAAGTGGGCCATACGGTTCTGCTGATCGACGGCCCGGTGTGCAGTTGCGGCCATCGCGGATGCGCGGAGGCTCTCGCCAGCCGAACTGCCATGGAGCGCGACGTGCGCGACGCCATCAAGGCCGGAGGAAAAAGCGTGATCCCGCGCATCCTGAAGGACCGCGGCAGGGACCGCATCACCAGCAGCATCATCCAGGCGGCGCTCGCCGAAAAGGACCCGGTGATGAGCGAGGTGATGCAACGCGCCCAGCGATGCCTGGGCATCCTGGTGGCGAACGTCGTCAACGCCCTGGACCCGGAGCGTGTGGTGATCGGCGGCGGCGTCGTGGAACGGCTTGGCGAGGATTTTGTGGGCCCCATCCGGCACACCGCTCATGAGTTCTTCCTGCACTCGGAAGCCATCAAGCGCACGAAAATTCTTCCCGGGACGCTCGGCGACAATGCCGGAGCGCTCGGCGCCGTGGTACTGGCTCGCCGGCGCCTCGGCGCATAACGCCAAGCTGCGCTCAGACGGCAGCCAACCCGCCAAACGTATCCAGCCGCAGGCTCTCGCGCACCTCCTTCGCGTACCGTCTCCCCTGGCCGCTCCGCACGCGTCCCCGGAATCCGTCGCGACTTTTCCTCAGACCTTCACAGAAACACCCTCCAGCGCACCTCATCTAACGCCGCTGAATTCTTTGACCGAAATGTGACGTGGAAGCGACAACTGGAGGAGCCCGAAAGCGTCAAATGTGTATTCACCCAGGGCGAAAAGTGTCCACGGTGACGGGCTTTTCGGCAAGGCGCAGATCGAGGAGTAATGCTGCTGCTCCGCCCCGCTGAAGAAGCCGGCGTGGCTCGCCCGGAAAGCTGGCGTATATGACAGTTTCTTGCATGCTGCCCACGCAAGATGGCATCTCGAGCAAAGGAGCCGCTGCATCCCGGGATGCCTTGCGGGCCGCCTCAGTGCCCACACTTCTCCTCAGGGCGCAGCAGGGTGAAGAGGCGGCCTTCAAGGCGCTTTACGAGATCTACAAGGCTCGCGTTTATTCCGCATGCCGGGCCATCACACAAAGGGAAGAAGCCGCGGAAAAACTCACCTATCACGTTTTCCTGACGCTGTTCCGCAATGTCCAGGAGTTTCAGGAGGAGCGCCAGTTCGTCAGCCGGATGGACGAATGCACCGTCCGCTATTCAATTGCCTATCTGAGGAATGCAAGGGGATGGGCAGCGTCGTGCCCGCAACCCGGAAGCTGCTGATCTCCGGGTCCTCGCTTACGTCTGACCGAACCACCCCGCGTTGACCGTACCTTAGGCGGCGCGCTCTCCACAATCAGGCGCTTCAAGGACCTTCTCCGAAGAGTACCGGATCAAGCGCGAAGGAATTTGGCATGAAAAAGCCCGCAATCGTCGTCATCGCGCTGATGCTGGCCAGTCCTGTTTTTGCCGGCCGGGGCAAGCCCAAGATTCTCAATTTTGACGTAGTGCTGGGAATGCCGATCGTCACAGTCCACACCTCGGAGGGCAAAAAGCGCTTCGTTTTGGATACCGGATCCAACATCTCTACGATGGATGTAAAAACAGAGAAACGGCTTCGCGTTCGTATCGCTGGCAAGCGGTTCACGCTGCGGTTCAGGCCGACGCAAACAGATGTGTTTCGCGAGTTCAAAGGCATGCTTCCGCCCACAGAACGCGTTGACGGCATTTTGGGGTCGGATTTTATGCGGCACTTTCGTCACGTGGATTTCAACTTTAAAGATAGCTCGGTCTCTTTCGAATAAACGCCGGCCTCACGGCGAGTCACAGCAGCGCACGGTGAAATCGGAGCGCGGATCGTAGACGCCCTTCTCAACCGGTTGAAAATCCCAATGCGGCGGCTGCCCGTGCTGGTGGGTTGAGCGCCACACCACGCGCCGCTCTTCCTGATTTTCGATTACCGCCCGCTTGAGCGCCGGGCCATCCCAGTCCTTTTCCGCTAATTCACGGAGCCGCCTCTCCGCTTGCGCGTATTCCGCCCGCCCTGCCGCGTTCACCGTCTCGTGCGGGTCTGCGCTCAAGTCAAACAACTGGGGCGGGTAGCCGTTTACCGTAATGTATTTGTAATTCTCCCGCCGGATCATCCGGACGGGCTCAATGGTTCCCTCGCCGAGATATTCGGCAACCACCGCTCGCTCGCCGCCGCTCTCCTCGCCCTTAAGCAAGCCCAGCAGGCTCCTGCCATCGACTGCCGTTTCAACCTTTGCTCCTGCGAGCTCCGCCAGCGTCGGGAAAAGATCGATCAGCGAAACTGGCGCGGCCACTCGCCGGCCCTCGGGCAGCAATCCCGGCGCGCTCACGATCAGCGGCACGCGGATGGACCACTCGAGCATCAGACGCTTGGACCACTGGCCATGCTCGCCGAGCATCTCTCCGTGATCGCTCGTAAAGATGATTACGGTGTTCTTGTCGATTCCCAGGCGCTGCATCTCCGCGAGCAATTTGCCGATGCGGTCGTCCACCCAGGAGATCATCCCCAGGTAATTGCGCCTGGCTTCGCGGATTCTGGCCGGCGAGAGCTTCACGCGATTGATGCCGTGGTGGATGATGAACCATTCATACGTCGGGCTCAGCTTCAGGATGCTGCCGTAGTCTTTGGGAAGAGGAATGTCAGCGTTCTTGTACAGGTCGAGAAAATGCCGCGTGGTCGTAAACGGGTCGTGCGGTTCTGTGAAGGACACCTTCAGGAAAAACGGCTGGCCTTCATGATTGCCGATCGCGTATTCGCGCAGCCGCGCGATGGCGCGGTCAAACGTCATCTGGTCAAAGCCGAGCTGCGGGGTCCACTTGGAAGGGCCAAGCATTCGCAGCATTTCCCCTATGGATGTGCCCTGGTTGAATACCGGCCCGAGGCGCCAGTCAGGCAGCATCGAGAAATCCGCCGGAAAAATGTCCGGCGTCAGCCGCTCGTCAAAGCCGTGCAGTTGATCCGGGCCGATGAAGTGGCACTTCCCGGAGGCGATAGTGCGGTAGCCAGCTCCTCGCAGATAGCCGACAAACGAAGGCAGGTGAGTCGGCAGTTCGGAGGCATTGTCGTAAGCCTGAATCTTGTGCGCGAGCCGCCCGGTGGCGAGGCACATCCGGCTGGGCACACAGAGCGGGCTTGCGCAGTACGCCGCGTCGAAAACCGTTCCGGTGCGCGCGAGAAAGCTGAGCGCCGGCGTGCGGGCGACCGTCTGGCCGTAGGGCGCGAGCATGAACGGAGTAACCTGGTCCGCCATGATCAAAATGATGTTGGGCTGAGGATCAGAGGCCCTCTGAGCGCTGCGGGCGGTTTGGTTTTTCGCGAGGCCGGAGACCAGCGCGCCCTCGACAGGCGTCTTCATGAATTCCCTTCGATTCATCTCGTGCTCCCTTCAGGATGTCTCGCGCAAAAGGCGCGTCCAAATCAGAATCGATGACAGCGCGGACTTCCAGCCCGAATTGTGGCCTGGATGGCCGCGCTCCTATTCAGCAAGCTTCGCGGAGGATCCTTGCGCGCGATTGCGGGGGCAAGATGAAACTGGAGTTGCACATTCCCCAGCAGGCGTTTTATCTCCTCGAAGGTGCGCCAGTCGGTGATTTCCGCTTCCCGCATGTTCAAGGTCATGCGCAGCAGCGCGGCGTCATCCATGAAGATGCTCTGCATCATCGGGACGTATCCCCGCACGCGCACCCGTAGCCTTGCGGTTGCGGGCACATCGATCGTGAACCCTCCGCCGGTGAAGCGACGAACCGACACCACTTCCGGATTGAGACCCACCATGCGGATGACCTCGCACTCACCGCTAAGCGGCACGCCCGCTTTAGACTCAACCTGCGCTGTCACGTGGGCCGGCGTCGCTCGTGGCGGCCGATAGTCGGGCCGCTGGAAGTAGACTGGATCGGTGATCGCAACCTGCAGGTCGTTTGATCCGAAGCACCGCGCAACATACCACGCCGTGCCGTTTTCATGGATGCCAAATCGGGCCACGACCTCCCCTCGTCCGCTGCCAACCGAAAACGTCTTCACCACCTCGCCATCGCGGATCAGTTCCACCCTGGTCAGGCGCTCGCCCAATTTCCCGGACGGCCATGCCTCCAATTGCGCTTGAAAATTCGCCGGGCCATCGACGCGAATCACGCTACCCGCAGTATGGCGGCCGATCTTGAGCAAAAGCAGCGGCCCGCTGGTGACAAAATTACTGCCGGTTTTCATCGCGCGCGCAACGGCCGGAATGCTGGGCGGCCCGTCGGCGTGCGTATACACCCTCACCGCGCCAGGGTGGGCCGCTCCGGGATTATCGAACGCGGAGTCGGTCGAGGCGGTTCCGGCGATGCGGTAACCGTGATTCAATAGCATAAACCAGAGCCGCTGCGCTTCGAGGTAAGCGGGGCGGTCCCATGCTTGCATCAGGATATCGATCGCGTCGTAGGTAGGCCCGGCGATGGTGTCGTAGGGAAGCTCCTGCGCTAAATTCGAGATGAATTTTCCTTGCTCGACGGGATATCCGCCTTCGCCGCCCCAAGTTCCCCACCACCAGCGGCATGGATGGCTGTAAGCCACAATGCCTCCCAGCGAATGAACGAGGATGTGCGATTCGAAGTTGGGTGTGGGCGTCTTATCGCTCTCATAATCGTGCGCGCTCATCCGGAACAGCTCCTGGATCGCATCCCGGCCGTCCGGCGTGTAACCACGCATGGCGAGCGTCCAGCAGTGTCCGAGGCAGTGGCTTACGTCGCCGCGCCAGTAGTTCTTCGGCTCTTCCATGTTCCAGGTAAAGATGAAATCCGGCGTGCTGAGCTTCGCGCAAATGGAGTTCAAACGCGCTGGCGTGGTCTCGGCAGGAGGAAGATTCCAGTTCTGCGCGATTGACATATAATCCAGGCCGGCCGCCCTCCCTGCCAGCGCCACCTCCGCAAAACTCACGGGGACCTGTCGCTCTCCGTGGATCATGTGGATGTGGCTGTCGCCGCAGTACCAGCCCCGCCCGCGCAGGTTCGCCTGGCGGCGCAGGCGGAATACAAGCTGAATGCGCTGCCTTGGGCGGAGCTCAACCCGGCGCTGCTGAGCGACGTAATCGAATCCGCGACTCACGGTGATGATTGTCTCCCCGGGAGGCACGGCCTTTTCGAACTCGCCGTCCGAGCGAAACCCCGCCGCGAAAGAGGGCGATTCAGTGATTACACTATCTTGGCTGGTGTGGATTGCGACGGTGCAGGGAATGCGGCGGCCGGTTTGGGCGTCGAGGACTCGTCCGGCAATCGTCGCGCTCGCCGCCGCCCTGAACGCCCGGCCAGCGGCAGCTCCGGCGATCAGAGCAGCGGCGAGAAGCGCACTGATTAACTTCATGTGTTAAAGAAGGCGTCCAGCTCCGCCTGGATTACGCTAAGCGGGCACGAAGTCGAGCCGAAACCATCATTAGTAATTTCTAATGTTATTTGTTTTCAATCATCAATAGGCTTCGTTCCGAAAAAAATAAATTTTGTACATTGCGCGACGCAGTTCCGCCTCGGTCCGGATCGCTCACGCCGCATCTTCATCTTCGACTGTTTCTTGTCCGTGCTCGTGCTCCCCCGCCCAGTGTGCCACAAACAGCAGCGGACATGGAGACGATTGAGACACTTTTGTGCACGCCTGGTGCGCACAGGGATTGGCTGGCGCCTGGACTTGTTGTGCTTTCAAAACTCCAGGCGCAGCATGAAGTCGATAAATCGGGACTGCTGGCCGTAGAGATCAAACGTGGTGCTGGTTATCGAGCCATACGTCCCTGCAGAGCTGATGTCGGAAGCCGGGGCGCCGAAGTTCGGATGATTAAAAACGTTCGTCGCGGTGGCGCGGAACTGCAACGTGAATCTCTCGGTCAGGTGAAAGTCTTTCATGAGGGAAAGGTCGAAGTCGGTAAGCCCAGGCCCCTCCAGCGTGTTCACGCCCGCGTTCCCGAACCTCCCAATATTGACCAGAGGCGAGCAGAGGGGATCGGCATTGGGGCAGCCGGGAACCTTGAAAGCCGCCGGATTAAGCCAATTATTGATGTTCTGACCGGAAGAAGGCGCAGGGCTGACGCCCGCGATGGCATCAGGCCTGCCGCCGGGATTGTTCGTATTTGAAGTATCGACGCTGTCGAAACTGGGAGTGAGGAAGAACCCCGAGTGGGCATCCACCATCCAGGCCATCCGCCAGCCGCCGAGCGCGAGATCGACGAGCTTCGGCGCGCTGCCCAGCAAATACTGCCCCTGGCCGAATGGCAACGTATAAACCACCTGGGCAAAAAAGCTCTTCGCCGGGTAGGTAGAACTGTTCCCGTAATCCGCGGCACGGTCGTAGGCATTCTGAATGTTGTTTTGGCATTCAAAGCAACTGGCGTCCTGGAAATTTGTGAGGTCCTTGGCCCAAGTAAATCCGCCGTTCAGGAATAAATTCTTGCCGTAGGACCGCTTGGCGGCAAGCTGCAGGCCATTGTAATTGTCGGTCGCGCCATTGTCGGCCCAAGAGACGAAAATGTAGTCTTGATAGGGAAGGGCCTTGGGCGTGAAGGCCTGCGTGCTCGGCGCAGGCTGGTCAATATTGTAGTAGTACGGGAGGTTCACCGTGTGCGCGCCCACGTAGCTCGCGCTCAGCGCGAAGCCGCCGATTTCGCGATCGACGGTCATATTCCATTGCTGCAGATATCCGCGGCCCAGGTGCGGATTGACGCCGCTCACGGACTCCGCTGCTATCTTGCCGGCGCTCAGGAACGGATCGGGCAAGCTGAAAAGTGGCGTGCCATTGACGATCTTGTTGGTGAACGACTCGCCGCCGGAATACGGCCCGCCCTCAAGATCGCCGGCGAGGCTGGTATACAAGCCGTAAATTCCGTAGGCGCCGCGGATGACGGTCTTTTCGCTTGAAAACGGCCGGTAAGCGAAACCAAGGCGGGGATAGAAATTGGCGGTGTTTCCATAAAGCAGCGTGGCTGCTGGATAGCCTGCCTGGCTTGCCGTGACGATGGGTATGCTGCTGGGGAATTGGGGATTAACGTGCGTCAATCCCTGGTCGGTCACAACCAGGGCGCCGGTCTTGGGATCAAAGTTATAGAGCAGGCCGCGGTTGTCGTAAGTGGGCTCCTGGGCCTCCCACCGCAAGCCGAAATCGAGCGTCAGGTTGCGCGTGATTTTGTATTGATCCTGCGCGTACGCGCTCCACCAGGTCGAGAACTGGTGAGAAATTGGCGTGGGAATCGTGTTGCTGGTGCTTTGCGGAATTCCGAGCAGGAAATCCGCGTAGGGAGAACCGCTAAACGCGCCCGTAAAGCTGTAAGTGCCGTAGACATTGCCTCCGTAAAAGAAGCCGATTTCGCGATCGCGAATGGCGTCGAATCCGAACTTCATCGAATGCGATCCGCGCACCCAGCTCAGGCTGTCCGTGAACTCGAAACTGGTGCTGATGCCCGCGAAGTTGGGCACTGAGCCCGGCGAGGTGAGACCGGACACGCTGAAAGCCGGATAAGTTGCTATTCCTGTGGTCGAAACGCCCTGAATGCCGACCTGTTGAAGAATCTGGCTCCCGATCACCGGACTCTTGATCTGGTTATTGTCGCGCGCAACGCCGGCCCGGAATTCATTTAAGACGCTCGGCGTGATGGTGTGCGTCCAGGAGAGCACTCCCGACGGCGCTACCCGCAAAGACGTGCGAAAGCCGAAAGGCGGAATAGCGTGGGCCACGTATGCATTGATTGGCATCCGATTGTAGCTTAGCCGCCCGAATACGGTGTCCTTGGAGCTGAAGTTGTGGTCGATGCGCGTATCAAACTTGTCGTATATTGTAACTCCGTTATTGCCGGGATGGAGCAGAGCGCGGTAATTGCCCGACTGGAGCCCGGGAGGGCCAAAATTAGGCTGCTGGAAATAAAGCGCCTGGATTTTTTGAGAGACCGGGCTGATCAGGCTTGATGGAATCTTATTGCCCGGAAACGCCTGCTGCGTGAACGGGTCAATGACGGTCTTCGAAAGCCCGCTGAAATCGCCATTTCGCCAGGCCGGGAGGGGAGCATTGTTCGTATCGATCACTTCTGTGGATTCGCGCGAACCTTCATAGTCGAGGAAGAAGAAGGTCTTGTCCTTCTTGATCGGTCCGCCCAGGCTGGCGCCGAAATCGTTGTAGACGCGAAATGGCACGCTGCTCGAGAAAAAGTTTCTGGTATTGAGGCTGTTGCCGTTGTAGTCCTCAAAAACGCTGCCGTGAAACTGATTAGTGCCCGACTTGCTCACCATTGTCATCTGGACGGGCTGGCTGAATTCAGCGGGCGCGTTGGCAAGCTGCACGCTCACTTCGCCGGTGGCTTCGATGCCGGTCTGCACGGTGCTGCCCCCAACTCCGTCCATGGAGGACATCACGGTGATGCCGTCGACGGTAGGCTGCTGGTCCTGGTAACGCGCCCCGTTTGCCACGATGCTGCAGCCGACGCATAGCTTGTTGCTTACGCCGGTGTTATAGAGCTCGTATCCATACAGCGCCTCATCTCCCTTTTGCCGGGTGATCACCGGTAATTGCTGCAACTGGGTGGGAAGGGTTACGTTCGAGAGGGTCCCCGTTTGAGTGTTAAGGGGCGGGGCAGCGCTTGTCACCTCGACGGTGGTGCCGGTGGAGGCCACGGCCAGGCGGGCATCTACATCGACGGTCCGGTTGGCATTGAGGTGGACTTCCGTCCTCGCATACGCGCGGAAACCCGCCTTCTGCACGTCAACCCGGTAAGTGCCTAGGTTGAGGTCGGGCACAACGTACACGCCGGTTCCGGTCGTAGTGACTCGGCGCTGTATGCCCGTGCCTTCATTCGTCACCGTGACCGTCGCCCCCGGCACCACCGCCCCCGACTGGTCCGTAACCGTGCCGGTAATCGTTCCGAACGTGGATTGCGCCATCGTGGGCGCTGCGAAGAGTGCAAAAGACGCAATGAGCATCCCGATCCAAGCGAGCAGTTTTAGCTTCTGGGCGGAAAGTTGGGTACGCATCGGAAAATCCTCCTTACCGGAATGGCCGATTGAATGCAGGCCGACCCCGCTCCGTTCGCCCCGGGCGAAATCCTCAGAACGACTTGCATGATTCATCCTGGGATCCATAGTTGTGAGTGGGTTTCTACTTTGTACCGCGAAGATTGGGCGTTGTCAAATGGATGGGGAGCGCGGCCGTCGCGGCCGCATTCGATGCTGGCTGAAAGCTAGGTGGGCACGCTGAGCGCCTTCCTGACCGAGGTTTTTTTGAGGGTCAAACGCCCACGCTCAATCTTACAACGATTGACCGTGGCCACCCCCCGGAGTTAGGGTAGTGCGGACCTGCGTTTCCCGGGTCCGCGGCTCTTGCGACGGGCTTCGAACACAAGCCGCAGACCTCAAAAGCAGAGGTCTGCAGTGCAACACCGTAAATTCTTGTTTTTTTAGCAAACATTTTGGGTGCTCGCGGCCCGCCGTCACCCCCGCGAAAGCGGGGGTCCATTAATGAAGTGGATTCCCGCTTTCGCGGGGATGACTGTAAATGGCGTTTGGTTGCGGCCGCAAGGCCGCGCTGCGCTACCCCTTCCGCCGCTGTGGGGGCTCGCCGCTCAAGAGGATTCCTGGTATCCGGAGAGGAACTGCTTCATGGCCGAGTCGTTGATCTTCAGCTTACCGGATTTGATGAGCTGCTGCTTCAGGTTTTCGCTGTAGATTTCAAACGCAAGGTCGCGCTTCTCCTGGAGCAGTTGGGTGGCGAGGTTGCTCTTCTGGGCGGAAAAGTCCGCTTCGCTGGCTGGCGTGTGGGAGACCACCTGGAAGACGACGTAAGTGGCCCCGATTCCGATGGCATTGCTCGTCTGGCCCGGCTGCAGCGTGAACGCGGAGCTTAAAGACGAGGCGGGAATCATATCCGCCAGCTGATCCTGCGAAGTGAAATCCTTGCTCTGCTTCACCGCATATCCATCCGCTTTGGCCAGCTTGGCGAAGTTGCCGTTCTTAGCCTGTTGCGCGAAACTCCTGGCCTTTTCCCCTGAAAGGATTTTGGCCTGGTCGGCGCGATAGTCCTGCTCGACACGGCTCTGCACTTCGCTCAGCTTCGGAAGGTGCTCGGGAACAATTTCGGTGACCATGATCAGGGCGGCGCCCTTGGGCACGCTGATCGGCTCCCCAATTGTGTCGACGGGGAGCTGGAAGGCGAGATTTTCAAAACTCGCATTGTTACCGAGATCGGGAACCGCCTGGTTATAGCTGAACAGCGGCGTCTCTCCGGACTGCACGCCGTTCTGGCGGGCGATGGCGTCGAAGTCGTGCGGATTCGCCTTGAGCTCGTCCTGGATTTTCCCAGCCAGCGCCTGCTGCGCGGCCTCGAGGTCCTGCTTTTCGAGCGTCTTCTCGATGGAATCCTTCACTTCAGCAAGCGTCTGGAGGTGCGCCGTCTGCCGGTCTTCCACCTTGATAATGTGGTAGCCGTACTCCGTCCTGATCAGATCGCTGATGGTCCCCGGCTTCATCGAAAAGGCCGCGTCCTCGAAGGCCTTCACCGTCTGGCCGCGCTCGATCCAGCCGAGCTCTCCGCCTCGCGCCGCGCTGGCCGTATCCTGGGAATACTTTTTCGCCAAGTCCGCGAAATTCGCCCCGGCCTTGACTTGCGCCAGCACGCTCTGAGCCGTCTTCAGCGTCTCCGCCTGCTGCTGCGGCGTCTCGCCGGTGGTCTTGAACAGGATGTGAGCCGCCTTAACGCGATCAGGAAGCTGATAAGTGGAAAGGTGCGCGTTGTAGTACTGCTCGATCTGCGCCTGCGTCACCTTCACCTGCGAGCGCACGGCGTCGGTGGGGATGATGATGTATTTCACCTTCCGCTGCTCGGGCAGCTTGTACTTAAGGCGGTTCTGCATAAAGTACGCCGCCAGGGCCTGCGGCTTGATCTGAACCGCGCTCGTGAAGTCGCTCGGCTCAAACAGCACATAGTTGATGCGCGCCTTCTCGTTCTGGCGCCGGAAGGCCGCCTGCACTTCCTCGGGCGTCACCTGGACATCATCCGTCACCGCCTGGCGCAGCTTGCGGAGCAGAATCGAGCTGCGCATCTGCGTCTCGAACTGCGCCACGCTCATTCCGGTTTCCTGCTGGATGAGGCTCTCGTATTCCGCCATGCCGATGAACTGGCCGTTCTGGTATAAGTACGGGATGCTGCGTAGCGCTGAGGCGAGCTCCTGGTTCGAGACTTCCAGCCCCATGCGGTGCGCTTCGCTCAGCAGGGCGTTGCGCAGGATCATCT
>JBOGJW010000058.1:0-10674 GCA_050745245.1 Terriglobia bacterium
ACCCCCAACCTGGTTTTTGAATCGCATTTTCAGGATAATTAAGCCTAATCGCTACAACACCCCGGCTACCGGACCGCCGCTAATTTGGACAGCCGTGGGGTAAACCCGCCGCTACGCGGTTTACAATCCGACCCTCATCCGTGAAACGGGTTGGCGGTGGCTATGGCTCCTCGATCCACCGCGAGTTCCGAGATTTCTTCGGCGGCGCCGGCGAACAAGTGCGAGAGCGCCTCTTCCACATCGCCAAAAGTCTCGAAAAGCCGCGCGGGAATTTCCCGGCGCCGGCAGAACTCTAACAGCGGGCGGCGGGCGAAGACCAAATCGGCCTCGCCAACGGCGTGCTGATCCGAAAGGCCGTCGCCCACGTAGATCACGGGACGCCGTCCGTTTTTCAACGAGCGGATGATTCCCGGCTTGCACGTGGCGCAGCCGTGCTCGCATCCCGCCGCGAAGTGCGGAAACGAGACGGCCAGCCGGCCCCTCACCAGGCGCCCGGCGCTCGAATAGAAATGAATTCCATTGCGCCCCCGGCTGTGCAGGCCCGCGTGCGCGAGCACGCGCCGGATGACAAAATCGAGGCCGTCGCTGACAACCACGAACGGAACACCGGTAGCACCAACGAACCGCACGAATTCATGGAAGCCGGGGTCGATGGGAATGGAATCGATCAACGCATTGAGGTCGTCCGCGGAGGCGGTCACCATCGCGAGCTGCCGCGCCAGGCACTCGCGCGAGCCGATCTTTCCGTCGATCCACAATTGCTCCACCTCGCGCCAGTCGGGGGGGGCGAGCCGTGTGAGTATTTCGTCCGTAACGTCCGACAGGCTGATGGTTCCGTCGAAATCGCAGAAGATGATAGGCCGAAGGTGGGGTGTCATGGAATGATGAGGCCGCCTCACGCGCTCCGCTCGTCCACCAGGCGCCGCGGCTTGCGCCCCTGCGCAAGCGTTCCGGCAGGCATGAACTTGAACGCGAGCCGGTACATGCCGCACGCATGGTTCGCCCAGACGTCGGGATAGCGCGCCTCGATATTGCGGGCGATGGCCGCCTCAATCGCTCGCGGATCGACTCCGTTGGTGAGCTCGAGGCGAAATTCAAGCAGGTCGTGCAGTTCTTCCTGGCGTACCGCCACCTGCCAGCGCTCGCTGATGCCTTCCACTCCCTCGAGCACGCGCTCAAAGATGGCCGGGTGCATGTTGCCCGCGCCCATCACCACCATCTCATCCCGCCGGCCGCGGATCGGCGCGATGCGCCGCAGCGGCGCGCCGCAAGGGCACGGCCCTTCGATGAACCTTGTGATGTCGCGTACGCGGTAGCGGATCAGCGGCTCCGTTCGGCGCGCGAGCGTCGTGATCACCAGCTCCCCGTAGCCCTCTTCGTCGGGCTCGATGATCTCGGGAAGGAAATTGTATTCGTCCAGATGATACCCACCGCCCGCCCGGCATTCGATGCCGAGACCGCCTCCGGCCTCCGTTGAGCCGTAGCCCAGAACCACGGGCGCTTTCCATATTTCCCGGATATAGCGGCGGTAAGCGTCGGTCATGCGGTCGCCGGCGGCGAGCACCAGCTTGACGGGAAAGACTCCCTCCTTCTCTGCGATCTCGGTGAGGCTGACCAGCCAGGTTGGGTCCGCGACAATCACGTTGTAGCGGTAAATGCCCAGGCGCGAGTAAAGCTCGCGCGGGTGCGGCTTTCCCACCGCCGAGCAGAAGACGCCCATATGTTTGCAGGCGAGGAAGGTGACCCATCCGCTCACCCAGTAGCCGGCATCGAAGGTACAAACCACGCGGTCGCCGGGGCGCACGCCGTGATCCCACAACCCAGCCGCCTGGTAGTAAGCCGCGTGGTCGAGCTCGTCATAGCTGAAGTACACCCGCTTAGGCGGGCCGGAAGTACCCGTGGTCTCGAAGACCAGCTCAGGTGAGCGGCACAAAAAGGCTTCCGGAGGTTGAGAGAGCAGGTCGTCCGCAGTGGTAAAAATATCCCCCAGATGCTCCGGCCTGCGGATTCGGGCCGCGTCGAGGCCGCGCTCGCGCAGGCGCCTGGCCAAGTAGGGCTGGCGGCGCGCAGTGTAACCAACGACCTCCCGAAACGAGGCCTCCTGCAATCTGCGGATGAGCGACCCCGGCGTGCGTCTGCCCCACTTTGCGAGGGACGGCGCAGAGTGGCCAATAACCGCGCGCTCAAAAGTCCGTCGAAGCTGATTCAACATAGAGTAAGTCACGGGCGCAATCGTGGCGGCGGGTTTATCCCGCCAGCCCGAAATGGCGGGGTAAACCCGCCGCTACTTCCGCGCGATTGAGGCAGAGCCGCCTACATCACGAACGCGGATTCACCCGAGCGCAACGGCGGCGGAGCGAGCAAATCAAGCGAGGTGTTACGCTCCAATATTGCTGTGCCGAGCTGCGCGATCACCCGAGCCGCGTCCGGGCGCGACAGTTCGCGCGCCTGCCGGGCCATCTCTTCCCGGCGCGCCGGCTTCCTCAGGAGCTGCGATGCCAGCCGAGGAATCTGCTCCAGCGTTTTTGCGTGCACTGCCACATGCCGCCGCACCAGGTATTGTATATTTCTTTCCTCGGGCCCGGGGATCGGGTGGGTAAGAATCATGGGCAGGCCGGACGCGAGGGCTTCCGAGACCGTCAACCCGCCAGGTTTCGTGATCAGGACATCTGACGCGGCCATCAGTTCAGGCACGCGCTCGGTCCAGCCGAAGGGAACCAGGTCCAGGGCGAGCTTCCCGCGCAGCCGGGCGAGACGGGCGCGCAAGGCTTCGTCGCGTCCCGCAACAGCCAGCGCGCGAAGCGGCATCCCGCACGATTCGAGCTGCTCCGCCATCAGGTCAAGCGGCGCCAGCCCCAGTCCACCCGCCATCAGCAGCGCCACGAATCCTCCCGGGCTCAGGCCCAGCGAGCGGCGCGTTTCAGCGCGGTTAAAAGGGCAGGTGAACGCCGGGTGAATCGGAATCCCTGAGATCATGACGCGGCTGGGAGGAACACCCCAACTGATGAGTTGCGTCCGCGCAAGATCGGTGGCCACGCAGTAGTACTCAATCTCAGGCTGCACCCACGGCGTTTCCGCCTGGAAGTCGGTGAGCACCGCCAATATGGGCGCGGAAAACCACCCCTCGCGTTTTCCCAAGGCTGCGATCTCGGCTGCGCCAATCTCGGTGACAATTACCAGGTGGGGCGCAAACCGGCGGAGCTCTTCGAGCACTTTCGCGCAGCCGCGCCGGAAAACCCAGCTTGGCGCCGTGGCGCGATGTCTCCGGCGCTGGCGCCATTCGTACAGCGCGCCCCACAGCTCGCGACGGTAGCGCAGCATCCACCAGTAGGGCTGCACGTAGAGCCACGGAAACCACGTCTCGGAAAGCTCGAGGGCATCGAGCGTCCGGGCGTCCACGTCTTCGGAGCTCGAAACGAGCGCGTCCCGAATCACCGCGGAAGCCTGCAGGTGACCTGCACCCACGCTCAGCGTTAAGATGAGAACCCTTTTCTCAGCAGCCATCGGAAATTGTTCGCAATTGCGGCTGTAGCGGCGGTCCGTGCCCGCCGGCGTTGTCTATTCAACTGGTTCGGCGCTCACAGAGCGGCGCTACAGTGCGCAGACGGCGGCTAGTCGAACCGCCGCACCAGCAGAACCGCGTTTAATCCTCCAAAGGCGAAGGAATTGGAAATGGCCACGCGCACCGGCGCCGGACGAGCCTGATTGGGCACTACATCGAGGTCGCATTCCGGATCGGGCGTCGTGAAATTGGCAGTCGGAGGCAGCACGCCGTTTTTGAGGGCCAGTACCGTCGCCACTAGCTCGATCGCGCCGGTGGCGCCCATCGCATGACCGTGCATCGACTTTGTGGAGCTGACCGGCAGCCGCCGGGCGCGCTCTCCAAAAACCTCCTTAACCACGGCCGTCTCGGTGGGGTCATTCAGCCGCGTCCCCGTCCCGTGCGCGTTGACGTAATCGACTGCCTCGGGACTCAACTGCGCCTCTTCCAATGCGGCGCGGATGGCCCGCGCCGGGCCCTCAACCGTCGGCTGGGTCATATGGGCGGCGTCCGAGGTCATGCCAAAGCCGCTAATCTCGGCGTAAATCTCGGCGCCGCGCGCGCGCGCGCGACCCAACTCCTCGAGCACCAGCACGCCAGAGCCTTCGCCGATCACCATGCCCTCGCGGTCAGCAGAAAATGGCCGGCACGCGCTGCGGGGATGTCCGTTCGCTGCCGCCAAAACCCGCACGGACTCCCACGATCGCATCATTCCGTAAGTGATGGGTGAATCGGCCCCGCCCGCCAGCACCATGTCCGCCAGGCCAAATTTGATCAGATGGAAGGCCTCGCCGATCGCGTGGCCTGAGGAGGAACACGCTGTAGACGTGCTGAACGAGGGGCCTTGGGCGCCGTACTCCATGCAAATGTGAGAGACCGGCGCGCTGTGCATGATTTTTGGGATGGTAAAGGGGTGCAGGCGCGTGGCTTGCCGGGCGTAGAGATTGAGGTAACCGTCGTCTAGTCCCGGCGCGCCCCCCATGCCGGAGCCGATCACCACTCCAAACCGCGGGCGTTCCTCCTCCTTCACCTCGAGGCCGCTCGACGCCATCGCTTCCTTCGCGGCCAGCAGCGCGAACTGCGAAAAGCGGTCCAGCAGGTCCAGCCGCTTGGCGGGGAAGTGCTCCGCCGGGTTGTAGTTTGGCACCTCCGCGGCGATCTGCACCGTGAGCGACGAGGGGTCGAACTGCGTGATCCGGCCAACCCCGGAACGCGCATTGCACAGGTTATCGAAGAAAGTGCCGGCGTCCTTGCCGGTTGCCGCGACAACACCAAGCCCCGTAATGGCCACCCTTCGCACGAGATCCCCCAGCCCCCCTAGCGGCTGGTACTTTGCGCCTCCCCCTTCGCCATCGCCACCAGGTCCGACACGTCCTTGCCTTCGAGGACGCGGGTGAGGCTGTCCACCACCTGACGCACGCTCTTCATGTTCTGAGCTACATTGTCCGGGATGTCGATCTTGAACTCCTCCTCCAGCGCAAACAGGATATTCACGCCGTCGAGGGAATCGATTCCTAATTCCGCAAAAGTGGAATCGGGCTTCACCGCGCCGGGGGGCAGGTGCTGCTCACGGATTATTGTTTCGATTACCTTTTCCTCGACGTTCATCTGAACTCCTTTCACCTTACCTTATAGCTTACCGGTCAAATCGGGAATAGTATGCGTAATTCTATAACTTATTAATTTTTAAGGTCGCTCCTGGCTTCGCGTTACAGCGGGCGCAGCCTCACGTTCGAACCGGCAATCCCTTTTCCCTCACCAGGCCCGCAACCACGTCCAGCAGCTCAGAAATCTGGAAGGGCTTGTCGAGCAGCGCATCCGCCCCCAAGGCAAGCGCCGCCTTCCGCTCGCTTGCGCTCATGAATGAGGACATCAGAACGATCTCGTGCCCTGAGTGCTCGCGCCGCAAGCTCTCTAGCAATTCGAGCCCGCCTCCGTTGGGCATTCGCAGGTCTGCAATCACGATCCGGTATTCCGCGTCCTGGCTGAGCGCTGCTCGGGCGGCTTCGATGCTTTCCACCACCCCTACGGAATAGCCATTCATCGCAAGCACTTCCGAGAGCAGATCGCGGCTTTCCTTGTCGTCGTCAACAACCAGGATCTTGGTCACACTATTCCCTCGTAACAGCCTGGAGCATGTTTTGGACCAATCATGAGAATGCTGTAATGTTATTGAAAAGACTCGGCCCGATTCGCCGGACGGGTTCTTTGACGCGGATTAGGACTTGCTTCCGAGGGCTGCCCAAGTGTGGCAAAAAGCCACACTTGGGCAGAAAGCGCCACAGACGCCGGCCCCGACGGTAGAACGAAATGGAGCCGTTTCCGGAAGGCTGCTCAAGAGTGGCAAGAAGCCTCGTCCCGGTTTAGAAATCATCACTTGCGGAAATTAAGCAAATTTCTTATGCGCGGATGTCGATTTGGAGCGGTTCGCACGTCGTAAGAGTGTCCGGCAATTAATGGCGAGCGCCGGGCAAGTAGAACGGAGGAACAAGCGATGTGCCCAGCATGTTTTGCAACCGCTGCCCTGATCGCGATCAGCGCCACTTCGGCAGGCGGCCTGATTGCCCTGGTCACGGCGAAAAGAAACACCGGCGCGAAGAAAGCGCCGCCACTTCAAATAACAGGAGACGAAAATGGATCAATCCAAAGCAGCAGTAAGTGAGCGATGGCCGGCGATTGTCTCGCGGGCGGAATGGATTACCGCGCGCAAAGAGCATCTGGCCAGGGAAAAGGAGTTCAATCGATTCAGGGATGCGCTGAGCGCGGAGCGCCGCGCGCTTCCCATGGTGAAAGTCGAGAAGGAGTATGTATTCGAGGGGACGGAGGGGCGTGCCAGCCTTCTGGACCTTTTCGGAAAGCGCCGGCAGCTCATCGTGTACCATTTTATGTTCGATCCCGCCTGGGAACAGGGCTGCAAGAGCTGCTCGCATCTCATGGACAATTCGGCGGGAGCCATCGTTCACCTGGCGGCGAGAGACACGGCGTTCGTGGTTGTCTCGCGGGCGCCGGTCGAGAAGATCGAGCCCTTCAAACGGCGCATGGGGTGGAGCTTTCCCTGGTTCTCCTCCGGGGGCAGCGACTTTAACTATGATTTTCATGTCACGCTCGACGAAGCCCTCGGCAGCTTGGAATATAACTACGCCAGCGCTCCGGAGCTCGTGAAGGCGGGAAAGTTGTGGACCGTCAAGGGCGAGCTGCCAGGCCTGAGCGTATTTCTCCGCAGGGGCGATGAGGTGTTTCACACCTACTCGGCGTATCAGCGCGGGCTGGATCTGTTTCTGAACACGTATAATTTTCTCGACCTGACATTTCTCGGGCGCCATGAGGATGGCGACAAGATCCAGTTCTGGATTCGGCATCACGATAGCTATCCGGCGTAGCTGCAGCGTGGGAGCGCGGGCTGGCGCAATTTGAACATGAAACGTCGGCCAAATCCGGCAGCGCGGAGGGGGCCAGGGTTTAAAAATCCAATATCCTACACTTCAGGAGGAACAAGATGGAATATCTGCTGTTGATTTATGAAGACGAGGGGCGAGTGAGCAAGGGCTATCCCGTAGCGGAGCTGAACGAATACCGGGCCTTCGGAAAAGAGTTTAGCGGGGCAATCCGGGGCGGAAAAGCGCTGCAGCCCACGCGCGCGGCCACCACGGTTCGAGTGCGCGACGGCAAACCAATGCTCACAGACGGGCCGTTCGCGGAGACCAAGGAGCAGCTTGGCGGCTTCTACCTTGTCGAGGCGCGTAACCTCGACGAAGCTACCGCCATGGCGGCGAAAATCCCGGGGGCGCGCACCGGGTGCATTGAAGTGCGGCCGATTATGACGTTCTCGTGATGGACGCGCACACCATAGCGGAAAGGGTATTTCGGGAAGAGTCGGGCCGGATCATCGCAACCTTGATCCGGCTCTCCGGCTCCTTTGACGTGGCGGAGGAAGCGCTGCAGGACGCGTTTACCTCGGCGCTAGCCCGCTGGCCCGCTCGCGGCGTTCCCGAGAACCCTGCTGCGTGGATCACCGCCGTGGCGCGCCGCAAAGTGATCGATGGGGTGCGCCGCCAGAGCACCCGAACCCAGAAGCAAGATGAGCTGGAGCACGCGGCCCGCGCACCCAGCAACGTCCAGGATGAAGATGTATCCGCTGAAGAGATGAGTGAAACGTGCCCTGATGACCGCTTACGGCTGATCTTCACCTGCTGCCATCCGGCAATCAACCAGGAGGCGCAGGTCGCGCTCACTCTGCGAACGCTGGGCGGGCTGAGCACGGGGGAAATCGCCCGCGCGTTTCTGGTGGCCGAGCCGGCGCTCGCGCAGAGGCTTGTCCGGGCAAAACAGAAAATCAGAGATGCCAACATTCCTTACGAAGTGCCCCCGCCCGAGGGGCTCCGTGACCGGCTGGAATCGGTGCGGGCGGTGATCTACCTCATTTTTAACGCAGGGTATGCAGCGGCGGGGGGATCGCACCTGGTGCGGGGTGATCTTTGCGCCGAAGCCATTCGCCTGGCCCGAACGCTCTGCGAGCTTCTGCCGGAGGAGCCGGAGAGCCTCGGCTTACTCGCGCTCATGCTTCTGCACGATTCGCGCCGCAACGCGCGAATCACTCCGCGGGGCGAGCTCGCGACGCTTGAGGAGCAGGATCGCTCGCTATGGAACCGGGAGCAAATCCGCGAAGGCATTGGGATTGTGATGCGGGCGCTGCGCCTTCGTTCCGCGGGTCCCTATCAGCTTCAGGCCGCCATCGCAGCCGTGCACGCGGAGGCAAAGACGCCCGCGCAGACCGACTGGAGAGAGATTGCGGGTCTCTACGTTGTCCTGGAGCGGATGTCGCCAACGCCGGTGGTGGCGCTGAACCGCGCTGTGGCCGTGGCCATGGCGGAGGGGCTTACGGAGGGATTGGCGATCATCGATGCGCTTGGATCATCCCGAAAACTCCATGAATATTACCTGTTTCATGCCGCTCGCGCCGACATCCTGCGCAGACTCGGGCGCAATGGAGAAGCCGCAGAAGCCTACCGCCACGCCCTGCCCCTCACACCCAATCAAATTGAACGAGAGTATCTCAACCGGCGTCTCAAGGAGGTGATGCCCTCGCTTTGCGATGTAAGAGCGGGCCATCAACCGCACGATAATTTCTAATCCTCTGCAATCCCTGCTAGTTGCACACGAAACTACGTTCCGAACGAAAAGGAAGACGCGCCGGAGCCGCCCGCACAAATATCTCACCCGATTAATATCACCAGCATCAAAGTGATGGCGATCTGCCGGGCCGGATTGGCCGGCGGAAGAGGAGGGGCGAACGGCTGATGGGGCATGTCCGAAATTGGGGAGGTGCTTCCATGTGGGTCATCAGGAGAATGCAAGTATTCACCTGCGTGCTCGGGATAATCTTCGAATCTTCGGGCTGAGAGCCCTCGCGCTGGGGCAATTCAGGGCGGGCGTGCAGGGAGCAGTCACCGACACTTCCGAAGCGGTTGTGCCCGGCGCAACGCTCACGTCGAAATGATCAGACCGGGGTCGCCCACCAAGCCACGTCGAACAGCAGCGGCTACTATAAGTTCACCTTCCTGCCTCCGGGCGTTTATACCTTGACGGCGTCAAAGAAGGGCACTCATCCGGCGATCCACTGAAGGGTGCGCGAGTGACTCAGCTAGGCGAGCTCTATGATCCCGAATTCACCAATTTGGGACCCCGCCTCGGCTTTGCGTTTAATCCCGCAAGCCACAGAAACCTTGTGGTGCGCGGCGGATTCGGCTTGTACGAGGACCGTAACCCGGACGTGCTGTTTACGAACACGCATACTGATCCGCCCGGGTTTGCGAGCTACGGCCTGTGTTGCGGCAGCCCTACCAGCCCCTTCGCCGCCGGGCAGATCATTTTCGGGCTGGGCGCGAATAATTCTCCGCTGAGCTACCCCATTAACCCGGCGCTCGCGGTCGGCATCAATCCGGTTACAGGCGGGCCCAGCGGCGTGCTGGTAACCGTGTGGGGTTCTCAGCCGAACATGGTGAGCCCTTACGTCTACGTCTACTCATTCGACGTGCAGTATCAACTGCCGGGCAACTGGGTGGCGTCCGTTGGCTACCAAGGCAGCGCGGGCCACCACCTGATCCGGATCGTCGACCAGAAGTTTCTTTATCAGAACACGACATTCCTCAGCCCCACGAGCACCGTGCCGGCCTTCAGCGATATCTATTTTCCTCAGCCCGACACGAATTCCAACTTCAATGCCCTGAACGCCTCGATGAATCGGACCTTCTCACACGGTTTCCAATTCTCAGCAAGGTACATGTTTTCGAAGAGCCTCGACGAGCTTTCCTACGAAGGCCCCGGCGCCGTAACCAATCAGACTTACCCGCAAGACTTGAAATCGGAGTACGGCCCGTCGGATTTCGACGTGAGGCACTACGCGACAATTGAGGGAATCTACGCGCTGCCGTTCTTCCGCTCACGGCACGGCGCTCTGGGAAGCCTGCTGGGCGGGTGGCAAATCACGGGCATCACCACGGCGCATACGGGTTTTCCGTGGACAGTGAAAGATGGGCGAGCCGTGAATACGCCTGGCGGTGTTACGCTCGCTCCCACGCGGCCGGCGTTTTATTGCGGCTGCGTGCATCAGAACACGTCGAACTTTGCGTTCATGACTCCAGGAGCGATGTTCCCTGGCGGTTCCAAGTACTTCAACGTGACCGCTTCCGGGCCGCCGGACGTGGGTCGGAATTCGTTCCGTGGGCCGCATTTCTTTTCCACCGACGCCAGCCTGCAGAAGAGCTTCGCCCTGCCAACCGCGTTGCACCTGGGCGAAAACGCGCGGCTCGAAGTGGAGGCGAACTTCTTCAACCTGTTTAACCAGACAAACCTGCTTCCGCTGGGCTTTTATAGCAACGGCACGTTCGCCGATAACAGCTCGTTTTTTGGCTTGGCAGACGGCGCGGCGGCCGGGCGGGTAATTCAGTTGCAGGCGCAATTTAGCTTTTGAAGAGATTGATTCATTGGTTCATTGAATCATCGAGTCATTCAATCTTTGAGGGGCGCAGCGGAGCCGCAATCAAAGAATTGTCATCCTGTGCGCAGCGAAGGACCTGCTTGTGTCGCAGGGATGCCAAGGGACAGCAGGTTCTTCGCTGCGCTCAGAATGACAC
>JBOGJW010000059.1:0-2636 GCA_050745245.1 Terriglobia bacterium
GTGGGCGCCGGGGCGCAGAATTCCGCGCTGGCGCCCACGCCGCCCATGGGCTGGAATACGTGGTACGCCTTCGGGTGCAAAATCAGCGAAGCCCAGGCGCGCGCCGAAGCCGGCGCCATGCTGGCGAACGGGATGAAGGCGGCGGGCTACAACTACGTGAATCTCGATAACTGCTGGCAGGGCGCGCGCGACGCGCAGGGGAACATTCAACCGAGCGCCGCGTTCCCGGACATGAAAGGCCTGGCGGAGTATCTCCACTCCCACGGATTTAAATTTGGCATCTATTCCTCGCCCGGTCCAAAGACGTGCGGCGGCAGGCCGGGCAGCTACGAGCACGAAGCTCAGGACGCGCGGACTTACGCGGGCTGGGGAGTGGACTTCCTGAAGTACGACTGGTGCAGCGCGCGGAATGTTTACAAGCCGGACCAGATGCAGGCGGCCTACGAAAAAATGCATCAAGCTATCGTGAGCGCCGGGCGGCCCATGGTGTACAGCCTCTGCCAATACGGCATGGAGGCGGTCTGGACCTGGGGGCCGCGAGTCGGCGCGAATCTCTGGCGAACCACCGGCGACGTGAGCAACCGGATCGACTTTCAGGAATACCAGCGCATGATGTTCGTGGGCTTTGGACAGACCGGACTCGAGCGCTATGCCGCGCCCGGCCATTGGAACGATCCGGACATGCTCCAGATCGGGAATCGCGGCCTCAATCTCGACGAGCAGCGTACGCAGATGAGCCTGTGGTGCCTGCTCGCCGCGCCTTTGCTTTCCAGCGCCGATCTCACCAAGCTGACGCCGGACGAACTCGCCCTGCTGACTAATCCCGAGGTGATCGCCGTGGATCAGGACCGCGCGGGCGTTCAGGGGCATCGGGTCAGCCAGGCAGGTCCCGTCGAAGTGTGGGCGAAGCCCCTCAGCGGGTCTCGAATGGCTGTGGGTCTGTTCAATTCCGGCGAGTCGCCGCTGACTGCCAGCGTGTACTTCAGCGATCTCGGGATTTCCGGCGCCGTGCGCGTACGCGATCTGTGGAAGAGAAAGGACCTGGGCCGGTTCGAGAAGAGCTTCAGCGCTATGGCGCCGAAACACGGCGTGGTAATGATTGAAATACGATATGCCCGGGAAGACTGACCCCTCCCTCGCTCAGACGCCATTTCACTCTTCTTACGCCTGGATCATCTCAGCCATTGCCGCGCTGGGCGGGCTGCTGTTCGGCTACGACTGGGTGGTGATCGGCGGGGCCAAGCCCTTCTACGAAAGATTCTTCCATCTGACGAGCGCGTCTCAGCAGGGCTGGGCGATGAGCTGCGCGCTGGTGGGATGCCTGATCGGCGCTTTTGTTTCGGGCGGCCTCAGCGACAGGTACGGGCGCAAGCGGCTCCTCATGCTTTCCGCAATTCTGTTTGCGGTTTCGTCGGTGGGCACCGGCATGTCCGAGACGTTCGCCGCGTTCGTGCGCTGGCGCATCAGCGGCGGCGTGGCAATTGGCCTGGCGTCGAACCTCTCGCCCATGTACATCGCGGAAATTGCCCCGGCAAAAGATCGCGGCAAGATGGTCTCTGTCAATCAGCTCACCATTGTCGTTGGTATTCTTCTGGCCCAGGCCGTGAACTGGCTGATTGCCAAGCCCATTCCCGCCAATGCCTCGCCTCTCGACATATTGAACTCCTGGAACGGCCAGATTGGCTGGCGCTGGATGTTCGCCGTCACGGCAATCCCCGCCATCGTGTTTTTCATCGGAATGTTGTTTGTGCCGGAGAGTCCGCGCTGGCTGGCTCGGCGCGGCTATCCGGAAAAGGCTTTGGCCATTCTGAAAAAGATCGGAGGAGAGGGCTACGGTAAGAAAGCGTTAGCTGAAATTGAGTCGACCTTGCGCAGCGAGGGCGCGAAAGTCGATTTCCGAGCTTTGCTCGACCCGGCCTTGGGCAAGGTTCTTCTGCTCGGAATCGCGCTGGCGGTGCTGCAGCAATGGTGCGGCATCAATGTGATTTTCAACTACGCGCAGGAGGTGTTTTCCGCTGCGGGCTATCACGTTTCCGGCCTGCTGCTCAACATCGTGATCACCGGCGCCGCGAATCTTGTCTTCACGCTCGTCGCCATGGTCCTCGTGGATCGAGCCGGGCGGCGCATCCTGATGCTCGCGGGGGCCGCCGGGCTCACCTGCGTGTATGTGCTCCTCGGCACCGGCTATGCAACGCGCACTCACGGATTCCCCATGCTGCTGCTGGTGGTCGCGGCCATTGCCATCTACGCGATGTCGCTGGCGCCCATCACCTGGGTCGTGATCTCGGAGATTTTTCCAAACCGCATTCGCGGCGCCGCCATGTCCGTGGCGGTAATGTCCCTGTGGATCGCCAGCTTCATCCTTACGTATACTTTTCCGCTTCTCAACAGGGGACTGGGCTCCGCCATGACCTTCTGGGTTTATGCTCTGATCTGCGTGGCCGGTTTTCTCTTCATCAAGTCTCGCCTGCCGGAGACTAAAGGCAAAACGCTGGAGGAAATTGAAAGAACCCTGTAGGCCCGGCATTGGAGGGGGTAGCCACGGCACCGGTTTTGTGCCGTGGGCCTTTCGGACGCAACCAAAGCGGGTAGCGGGTAGCGCAATGCAGACCTCCGCTGTGAGGTCTGCGGCTTTT
>JBOGJW010000060.1:0-4433 GCA_050745245.1 Terriglobia bacterium
GCACTTCGGAGGCGGGTTCAGGATCGACTTCGAACAACAGCGGCGATTCGGTTGGAGAAGGTTTCGATGCTTTGCGCATGCCGGAATGATACCCAAAATTCACACCCAACGGGTGCGAATTCTTATCCCGCAGCCGCAGCCCCCTGTTGTCAATTCAGCCCGTCCTGCATGCTCCACCACTGCGTCCTCCGGGAGCACACCCGGAGCCGTCCGCTCTTATCGAAGGATCGGGGAAAAGAGCAAATTGAGCAAACTTCAAAACTCGGGCGAGCCGTTCTTGACTTCATCCCTCGCGGGTGATATCTAATACGTGATTCGATCCGTTCGAATTTGATCCCCCAAGGAGGGTGGAGTCATGGAAAGACTAAAGACTCAGGGGCATTGGTACTCCGCGGTTTTCATCCTACTGGCGTGCCTCGCGTGCATAGGAATGGCGTCTGTCTCCGCGCGAGCGCAGGCGTTTGGCAGCATCAGCGGGGCGATTACCGATCCCAGCGGCGCGGCAGTGCCCGGCGCCACGGTGACGGCGCTCGAAACAGGCACCGGCTTCACGCGCACGGTACAAACGGACGCGAGCGGGCAGTATGTGATTCCGAACCTTCGCCCCACCCGCTACGAAATCACGGTCGAAGCCAAGGGCTTCCACAAGCTCACCCAGCGGGGCATCGTGCTGCTTGCCAACCAGGCGGCCACAGTCAACGTGCGGCTGCAACTCGGCTCCGCAGTGCAATCGGTCACGGTGACGGGCAACGCGACCCTGGTGAACACGACGAATTCGACCTTGAACGATGTGGTGGGCCAGGCGCGCGTAGTAGAGCTGCCGCTGAATGGCCGCGACGCGGCGCAACTGATCAACCTGGTGGCCGGCGCGAGCGGCGCCACGCCGACGACAGTGACTTCGCAATCCTCCCTTCCGGGCTCGGTTTCGCCGCACATCAACGGCTCGCGCGATAACCAGACCAGCTACATGCTGGACGGCGCCAACTTTCTCGACCAGTATTACAACACCAATATTCCCTTTCCCTTCCCCGACGCGCTTCAGGAGTTCAGCGTGCAGACGCACGACTACAGCGCGCGCTACGGCGAGAACGCCGGCGGCGTGGTGAACGTGGTGACGAAGAGCGGCACCAATCAGCTTCACGGCGACACGTTTGAATTCGTCCGCAATTCGGTCTTGAACGCGCGGAATTTCTTTGCGAAGGGCGTCGATCCGCTGACACGGAACCAGTTTGGCGGCACCATCGGCGGCCCGGTGGTGATCCCTCACGTTTACAATGGCCGCGACCGCACGTTCTTCTTTTTCGGATACCAGGGAGAACGCTACCGGGACATCGGAACGGCCAGCCATGCGGTTGTACCCACCACCGCCGAGCTGAGCGGCGACTTCACCGGCGCGGGAGTCACAGTAGATGATCCGCTCACGGGAAAACCTTTCCCCGGAAACATCATTCCTGCCAGCCGGTTCGATGCGGCTTCACTCGGCTTGGAGAAGTTCCTCCCGCAGTCCGGCAACGGCAGTGTGTTCTTCAACAAGCCGACCGATCAGAACATCGACCAGTACATCGCCCGGGTCGATCAGAAGCTGGGAAGTAAAGACAGCCTCACGGGGCGGTATCTGCGGGACCACGTCGTCCTGCAACCGCAGAACCCCGCGGGCGATCTGCTGGGTTATGCGATGGGCTACGACATCCCGGTGCAGAACCTCATGATCCAGGAGACGCACACCTTCAGGCCCAACCTGCTGAACCAGGCGAGCTTCCAGTACTCCACCGTGCCGATCGCAAAGACTGCGCCGAACAATTCTCCAAGCGTGGCGACATTTGGGGTGCATTTGCCGTGGCTGCCCGCGCAGCCGTGGATTCAGAACATTAATATCAGCGGCTTCTTTGCGGTAAACGGCGGCGCGGAGGGACCTTTCAATGCCGGCGATTTCGGCTGGTCCGATAACCTGAGCTGGGTGCGCGGCCGCCATAATATCGAATTCGGCTTTAACGTGGATCGCGCTCGCGTGGACCTGGGCGACGTCTACCTGGCGCAAGGGCAGTTCACGTTCAACTCAAATGTCACGAACAATGCAATCGCCAGCTTCCTGCTCGGCAAGCTTTATACGTTTGTTCAAGGCTTCGGAGAGTTCAAGAACAATCGCGACACCTTCTGGTCGCTTTACGCCAACGATTCGTTCCACGCCACGCGCCGCTTAACGCTCGACTACGGCGTGCGCTACGAGCCCTACTTCCCCTGGGAGGAGATCAAGGGCCGGGCCGAGCAGTTCCGCACCGCCAACTATTACAACAATGTGCATTCGGCGGTCTTTTACAACGCGCCGCCGGGGCTGGTGTTTCCCGGCGATCCAGGTGTTCCGTTTGACGGTGTGAGGGGCAATTTTAAGGATTTCGCGCCGCGCGCCGGCTTCGCCTACGACCTCACGGGCAACGGAAAGACGAGCATCCGCGGCGGCGCGGGCTTCTACTACGACACGCGAACGGCAGGGGTCATCAACAACCGGTTCGCGGATATCACGCCGTTCAGCCCGCAGGTGACGCTGACCGAACCGCGAGGGCCTTTCAGCGATCCGGTGCTCGGCTATTCCGGCTATCCCTTCCCAGCGACTTATCCGCCCCCGGCCGATACGGCCTTTCCGCCTCCGGTGCTGGTGATTACTTATGATCCCTCCACGAAGTACCTGGTTCCGCTCACCTATGAGTGGGACTTCGCCGTGGAACGCCAGCTCGCGCCCAACTGGATGATTGAGGCAGCCTACGTCGGCTCGCAGGCGATCCATCAGAAGGAGACGATCCAGTTGAACCCGGCAGTCTACATCCCAGGCAGCAAGCTGAGCACGGATCAGCGAAGAATCTTCCAGGGATACACCGGCATTGCGATGGATGGGCAGGACGTGAATTCGAACTTTAACGCTCTCGAGGTCACGCTCAGGAAGCAAATGACGAAAACGCTGAGCCTCACCGCCGCCTACACTTACTCAAAGGCGCTCGACGACATCCCCAACGGCGGCAATAACAACGACATTAATTCGGACTCCCCCTCTGCTCTTCCCTGGTACTCTCCCGGCCGGCACCAGTTCGATTACGGGCCATCGGGCTTCCAAAACACTCATCGGCTGGTGGTTTCCTACGTGTGGATGCTGCCCGCGCTCTCCGGCCGGAACGGATTCGAGAAGCAGGTGCTGGGAGGCTGGGAATGGAGCGGAATTCTCAGCGCGAATACGGGCTCGCCCTTCACGGTGACAACCGGCGGCCAGGACCGCTCCGGCACCGGGCTGGGGCAGGATCGCGCCGTGGAGGTGGCAGGCGTGAGCCCGTTTTCTTCCGGCCCGTGCGCGAAAAGCGCGCCCTGCGTGAATTACCTCAACCCGGCGGCCTTTGCGCTTCCGGCGGCCGGGACGTTTGGCACCCTCGGCAAAGACAGCCTCTATGGCCCCGGCTTCTTTACCTGGGATATGGGGCTGTTCAAGAGTTTTCCGCTATCGGAGCGCTTCCGTCTCCAGTTCCGCGCCGAGTTCTTCAACGTGTTCAACAACGCCAATTTCAGCAACCCGACCGCCGGCGTGCCGAACGGCGGCTTTGGAACCATCACGGGCGCGAGCGATCCGCGCATCGGGCAGTTGGCGCTGAAATTGAATTTTTAAGAGCGGTGACGAGTGACAAGTAACGGTAGCGCAGCGCGGCCCTGCGGCCGCAACCAAACGCCATTTACAGTCATTCCCGCGAAAGCGGGAATCCATTTCATTAATGGACCCCCGCTTTCGCGGGGGTGACGGCGGGCCGTGAGCACCCAAAATGTTTGCTAAAAAAACAAGAAATTACGATCTTGCACTGCAGCGTCCCTCCTTTTGAGACTCTGCAGCTTGTCTGGATCGGTACGATGACAAGATGCGGACCTGAAAGAGGCGGGTCCCCGCGCCCTGTGATACAATGTGTCACGGGAGAATATCGGAACAATGGCTACAACAACAACAACAGTTCATATCCGAATCGACGAGAAGGTGAAGAAAAAAGCCACGAAAGCGCTGGCGGAGATGGGCATGTCGGTCTCGGACGTAGTGCGGATACTGCTTGTGCGAGTAGCTGCCGAACAGGCCATACCCTTCGAGGTGCGCGTCCCGAACCGCGAGACTCAGGCCGCAATGGAGGCTGGGGAGCGCGGTAAAGTGTCCAGAGCGAGGAGCGTCGCTGCGATGATGGCCGAGTTGAATGCGGAACATTGAGTGGACCGCTCTCTAAAACGGCGGGAAATGGAATACAAGTCGTCGATCCCAATTTTCGCCGCAATCGCTCTTTTCGGGCTGATTGCCCAGCCGGCGAGCGCGGCGCCGCCCGTCTATCACATCTACGCGGGCAATACGCATTCGCACACCGCATATACGTGGTCGCACGGCGCGCAGTATGTCAAGAACGGCTGCCGCGGAATCATGT
>JBOGJW010000061.1:0-6890 GCA_050745245.1 Terriglobia bacterium
CCAGGTCACCGTGCCGCCGGCGCGGAGCGAATGGCGCCTGCTTAGCCTTGGGGCCGCCGTTCAGCGCCAGGTTCTGAGAAAAATCCGGATTCACCGCCATTGCTCCTTCCGAGTGTTTCGAGCCTCCGATCCTGCCTCATCCAGGGTAGGCGGCGAGCGGCATTGAAAGCAATTTCCTGTTCAGCCTTTGGTTGCAAATTGAAAAAATTTGGGTGCGCCGCTGAGCTTATTTTCAGAGTGCAAATAAAAACGCCGGAGCCGGTTGCCTATGACAGCCGGAAGCGATAAACAGATAAAAACACCCGCGACGCCGCTCGGCGGGCGCGTGCAGGGGCAGGGAGGTTTTTATGAAGCGCGCTCTGACGTTCACGATGGTTGCCATTCTATCTTTGGCCGGGAGCCTCGGCGCCCAGCAACGCGACAGCGCCGGCCTTTATGGCCGCATTTCGGACCAGCAATCTGCCGCGGTGCCGGGCGCGCGGATCACGCTGGAACAGGTGGCGACAGGAGTGGTGCGCGAGACGAAGTCAAACCAGGCGGGCGAGTGGGCGTTTTCGACTCTTCCAGTTGGCGAGTACGACTTGAAAGTCGAGAAGGAGGGGTTTCGCACGGTCGAACAAACAGGCATCCTGCTGCAGGTGAATGATAATCGGCGCGTAGATTTGACGCTCACGGTGGGCGCCGTCAATACCACGGTAAACGTCCGGGCCAATGCGGCTGCGGTGAACCTGAGCGACGCGACTCTCAAGACGACCATTGATACAACCCGCGCTCTTGAGCTCCCTCTCAACGGGCGCGACCTTGCGGATCTTACCTTCCTCGCGCCGGGGGTGGAGCCGGCGTCCGGGGTGGCCGGCGGCAACGGCGACGGCGCGAAGATGGCCTTCTCCACGCGCCAGTTTTCGGTGAACGGCAGCCGGCAGAATACGGTTACTTTCACCCTCGACGGCGGCGTCAACATGGATACCCTTCAGAACACGATGCTGCCGTATCCTTTCCCCGACGCGGTGCAGGAATTCAGCGTGGAAACGGCGAGCGAGGGCGCGGCGTTCGGCAGGAATTCCGGCGGCAGCGTAAACATCGTCACCAAAAGCGGAACGAACGCCTTCCATGGCGATGCGTTTGAGTTCGTGCGCAATACCGCCTTCGATGCGAATGATTTCTTCTCGCACGGGCCGGACAACCTTAAGCAAAACCAGGCGGGCGGCACCTTAGGCGGGCCCATCAGGAAGGACAAGCTGTTTTTCTTCGCCGGTTATCAGCAGACCTGGATCAGATCGCTCAGCGCCTCGCCCTCTCACCTAAGCATGACCCAAGCCTACCGGCAAGGGAATTTTTCCGACCTGCTCACCGGCCCAAAGCCTCTCCAGTTGATCGATCCGTTTACGGGCACACCTTACATCAACAACCAGATTCCCCAGGCAGAGTGGTCAAAAGCCGCGCAAAATCTGTTAAAGTACGCTCCCCTGCCCGGGCTCGATGGCCTGGTTCATTACTCAGTCCCTTCACTGCAGAACGCGCGTGAGTGGATCGCCCGCGTCGATTACAACGCGAACCAGAAGGCGAACCTTTTCGTGCGTCTCTATCGCAATACCCAGCAAAAGCCTCCTTACATGGCCTCCAACAACATATTTTCGAGTAGGCAGGGGGTGAACGGCACGGCCGAGAACGCTACGGTCGCCATGAACTACACCGTGTCGCCCAGCATATTGGTTCAGACGCGCCTTACCGGTGACGAGTACACAGGTTTGCGCGACTATGCAGTGCCGTTCACCATGAAAACTCTGGGCGTGAACGTGAATCCGCAAGGTAACGGCATCGGCGCCAGCCTCGACGGGACCAGCAACTTCAGCTTCAGCTCGGGGGCTCCGGCAAGCTTCACAACCAGTGACATTGAGTTCGCCCAGAACTGGCAGTGGATTAAAGGCCGTCACAGCGTGGCCTGGGGAGCGGATATCGACGATTCGAGGTATAACGAGTACAACGACTTCAATTCAGAAGGGTCCTTCGGTTTCAACGGGGCGTACACGGGCTTCGATCAGGCCGACTTCCTCATCGGCCAGTTCAGCAGCTTCGTGCAAGGCAATGGCGAGATCGAATTCAAGCGGCTGCATTACTTTGGATTCTACGCGGGCGACACCTTCCGCCTGACCCCGCGGCTAACGCTCACTTTTGGCGGCCGGTGGGAGCCCTATCTCCCCATGACCGATCTCAACCACCGCATCACCATGTTCTCCCAAGCTGCCTACAGCGCAGGCACGGCTTCTCAGGTTTTTGTCAACTCGCCGCCGGGACTGCTCTATGTGGGCGACAAGGCTCCGACGGGCGGGGGCGTGCTCCCGGCGAGTGTCGTTCCGAGCGATTTCCGGCACTTCGGTCCGCGGTTCGGTTTCGCCTGGGACGTTTTCGGCAACGGCAGGACCAGTCTTCGCGGCGGCTACGGAGTCTACTTCGACGCGCCAGAGCTCTACGCATATAACAACATGAATGACCAGGCGCCCTTTTCATTCACTGTCAATTTCACCAGCGGGTTGTTTGATGACCCTTACGCCGGACGAGAGAACCTGAACATCTTTCCGTATGCTGGCGACTTTCAGAAAAACTCCGCGTTCTCACTCCCCATGGTCGCGGCCGCGTTGCAAACAAGCCAGGCGCTGCCTTACGAGCAGACCTGGAATCTGACGCTCGACCGACAGTTGGGGCCGGCGTGGCTCGTGAGCGCCAGCTACGTGGGCTCCAAGGGGACTCACCTGTGGGGCGACTTCGATAACAATCCGCCGCTCTATACTCCTTCTCTGACGCTGGCGCAAAACCTCAAGAACATCAATTCGCGGCGTCCCAGGCCGCAATACCAGGAACTTGACCTGCTGATGGCGGGACTGAACCAGGAGTACAATTCCTTCCAGCTTTCAGTGCAAAAGAGAATGTCGCACGGACTCACGAACGAGCTCGGCTACACGCTTGCGAAAAACATCGACTACCTGTCTTCGAACGCGCAGATCACTTCCAACACGCTTTGGGATCCGTACAACTTTTTCCGGTTCCGCGGCCCATCCGACTTTGATCGCCGAAACCGGATCGTGGATTCGCTGGTGTACCAGGCGCCGGAGGCTGCATTCAGGTCGGGGACCGCGAGCGCAATACTCCGCAACTGGGCCGTCAGCGGAATCGTCACGTTCGAGTCCGGAAGTCCATTCACGGTGATGAGCAGCAACCACTCCTGTGCGTGCACGGGAAACAGCACCGCGGATTTGACCGGCCCGATCTCGATTGCCTCGGGCCGGTCCGCCGAAATCGCGCAGTACTTTAACACCAGCGCCTTCGCCCAGGCAGCGCCGGGGACCTTCGGAACTTTGGGCCGCAACTCCATTTACGGTCCCGCATTCTGGAATACGGATGCGGCCCTCTTCCGAAGCTTTCCCTTGCATGCTTTAGGAGATGCCGGCAAGCTGACGCTGCGGGCGGAGTTCTTCAATTTGTTCAACCGCCCCGACCTCGCAAACCCCGGCGCCTCGGTAGGGTCGAAGACGTTCGGCAGGATTACCGCGACAGCATCGCCGCCTCGCATCCTGCAATTTTCTCTCAAATTAATCTTCTGATCGCTTTTGGCATCCTATCGGAGGGGGATGCCTGCCAGCCGGAAATCGAAGATCTCGGATCAAAGGCCGGTCTCCTACCGGCCGAGGGGTTCACTCTGCCGGCGAAGTGATGCTGGAGTCTCGCCTGCGAAAAGGCTGCGCTGGACCGTCTCGGCCGCCACGTCAATCGAGGCCAGCAGGGCGCAACCAATCGGTGCGATATCCTTTCGAAACGGCGCCACGCGAACTTCCACTCCGCTTGAGATGGCTTTGAAACACTGGTCGCGAATCGCGCGGCTCACGGCATCCAGCAGAAAATCGCGCGCGAGATTGGCAAAACTCCCAGCGAGAACTACCAGCGAGGGATTGAGGATTTGAACGGCATTCGCAATTCCGATCCCCAAAGCCTTGCCACTCTCCTCGATCACGCCGCGGGCAACGCCATCCCCTGCTCGTGCCAACTGAACCAGCGCTGTCGGCGTCAGTTTCGAAGGGGCCTTTGCGAACGCATGCGCTGGCCCGTCCGCGCGTTGCGCGAAAACCGCGCGGGCGCGCGACATGGTAGCCGGAAGCGATGCCAGCGCCTCCAGGCACCCCTTTTTGCCGCACTTGCAGGGCGGCCCGTCGCGGTCGATTACCATGTGACCGATTTCCCCGCTGTTGCACGTTGTGCCCCGGAAAATGCGCCCGTCTATGAGAACCCCCGCTCCAATTCCGCTCCCGACGTGCACGTAGAGGGCATTCCGATGCCGCAAGTGATCCGGCCAAAGCAGATGATGGGCGAAGGCTACGGCTTGCGCGCGGTCCCCCAAGGTAATCTCGAGCTGGAACGTCTTTTTCAGGACCTCCAGGAAATTCACTTGCCCCCAGTGGGGCATGCCCTCCCAATCCAGGTGAAAATCATTTCGAAAATCCAGCCTGCCCGTGTAGCCGACGCCAAGCCGGGAGAGGCGGGTGGCGCGCACTCCCGCGTCCGCAAGAGCGCTTCGAACAACGCGGCGGGATGCGCGGAGGGTTCGTGCAACGGGATCGGAAGGGCTTGCGTCAACGGCGCCGCGCCCCAGGAGATTGCCGGCCATGTCCGTGGCGACAGCGGTAATGCGCTCGCGATCGAACTCCAGTCCGCCGATCACGGCAAGCTCGGGGTTGACTTGCAGCAGCGCGGGTGGGCGTCCCCGATACGAGACAATCGTGCTCGTCTCGGCGATAAGATGGCTCGACAGGAGCGCCTCGATAGAGCGCGAGATCGTGGCCGCGCTGACCCTGAAATCACGTTCCAATTCGGAGCGGATGGCTCTGCGCCGAAAAAAGATCTCCCAGAACAGCGATTCTTCGAGGTTTCTCATCCGCATGTTTCATGTCTCCAGCGGAATGTTGTAGAGAACTGCCGCCGCCCGGTCCGCATCATCGCATCCACGCGGCGGCGCGCGGGTGGCGCCTGCATCGCGCATTCTGCGATGTGTGACCTTGGCGCCCGCAGACAAGCCAAAGGGCGGTTACGTGTGCGCCGGATTATTTATCGCCGGGGACGGGCGGCATCAGCAGAGTGAGCGCGCCGGGCGCCACTTCGAACTTTGCGGGAAGCTTTCCCGCAAGCTCGCCATCCAGCTCGAAGTAAATATCGGCGCCGGGCGTCTCCGGCGCGAGCTCAACCTGGCGGCTTTCCATCTGGCTTACGTCGCGAAGGCGGCGCTGAGTCATGATGGCAAAGGCGTAGAGGAGATAGCGCGCGCGGCGGCGGCTGGGATAAAGCGAGAGGCCGAAATGGGAGTTGGTGATCGACTGGTTGGGCGCGGTGCGGAACCATCCGGCGTAAAGGCTGGTGCGCTGGATGAGCGCAAACGTCGCTCCCAGGCTGCGGCCGTCGGTCTTGCAGAGGAGGGGAGGAAACGAGTAGCGCCGCACCTGGCGCAATCCTTCCAGAACATAGGCCGCCACGCCGAGCGACATCTTGAACCCGACGGCAAGCTTGTGGATGACGTAGGCGTCAAATCCGATGCCGGCAACGCTCAGAAAGTAGCGGGAAGCATGGGCCGTGCCGGAGGACTGGAAGTCGCTGGCGAGGCCCAGCGCGATGCGGCGCGGATGCCAGGTGGAAAGCTGGCGGGCGGCGCGCACGGGATCGCGAGGAAGGCGCAGCTCATTGGCCGTGATGTTGGCCGTGCCGCCCGGCAAGATCGCAAGCGTGGCTGAGCCCGGACACATGCCGTTGATCACCTCGTTGATGGTGCCGTCTCCGCCGCAAGCAATCACCAGCTCCTCGCCCCCGTCAACGGCGGCGCGCGCAAGCTCGGTGGCCGAGCCGGGGCCCGTAGTCTTCGCGATGCGCGCGGCGATTCCCGAGGACCGGAGCGCCTCCACGACGGCTGCGATCTCGCGCTGGCGTCGCGCCGGCTTTCTTCCGGCAACCGGATTATAAATGAGAGTGGCGTTCTTCAATGGGGGGATACGTGAATGTAGCGGCGGCTTTATCTTTATCCCGCCAGCCCAAAAATGGCGGCGTAAAGCCGCCTCTACGACACGGCCGTTGGTTGCTCCAAGGCCGCGCTGCATTGCAAGGTCGTAAAACCTTGTTTTTTGGCAAACATTTTGAAGACTGTCATTCTGAGCGCAGCGAAGAATCCCCGTATTTCGCTCGGCTTCAAAAAATACAGGGATTCTTCGCTCGGTCGCCGCGGCGACCTCACTCAGAATGACAGTGGGTTTGGTTGCGGCTCTGCCGCGCTGCGCTACGATGTGCCGCCGGTGGCCCCAATTCCGCTGACCACTTTCTTGGCCAGCATGTCGCCCGTCTTCTTATTCGTCTTCAGGTCGACGTACACTTGGTCTCCTGCCTTGATTGCGCCAAGCGTGCTGCGTTTGCCGTTGCGAACGTATTTCGTCTTCTTGTCGACGTGGATTGTGGAGGGCACGCCAAATTTTGTTTTCACCAGTACCAGGGCGCCGGGCTCCGTCTTCGAGACGACTCCGTAGAGATAATTCTGATACACCCTGGCGATGCCGGTCGGTATACCGAAACGCGCGTTATTGGGGAGCCTTGGACCCGAGGGCGAGGAGCGGTTTTCCGTGGCAGATTGATTTGAGCTCTGCGCCCGCGCGCCCGGCGCGATGCTCAGCGCTACGGCAAGCGCGCAAAGAAGAACGGTCTTACGTTGCATTCTGTTTCCCCCCTGACTGATACCCGGCTGTAGCGGCGATGTCCCCATCGCCGGAAAATAAAGGCGGCGGAGAGGACACCGCCGCTACGAGAGCGGTTTTCGGCCTTCGCCGCGCTGCGCTACTCCGCGCAGGTTTAATGATCCGTTCCGAGAG
>JBOGJW010000062.1:0-2775 GCA_050745245.1 Terriglobia bacterium
GCAGCACGCGGTAGATTTCCCGCCCGTATTTCTCCACGGTGCTCATTCCAATTCCTGGGACGGCGAGCAACTCCTCGGTAGTTGCGGGGCGGCTGGTGGCCAGAGCTCTGAGCGTGCGGTCGTTGAAGATGCAGAACGCTGGCACGCCACGCCGTCGCGCCTCACCTAGACGCCAGACGCGTAGCGCCGCTTCGAGAGGCGAATTGGCCCCATCCTCTGATCCTTTCGCCTTTGCTGCAGGGCCCGGCCGGGGTTCACTCTCAGACCTCAACGCCGATTGCCCGCCTGCAGAAACAAGGGGCTTCTTCCTGCGTTTGCGCTCGGCGGATCCGGGCTGAATGTCTTTTATGACTAACTGGACGGGAGTTTCTGCATCCACGGCATAGGCGGCACGCGTAAGATGGGCCTTGCGGTACGAGATCTGTTTCCCGTTCTTCTCGAAGACCGCGTCCGAGATCTCCAGCAGTCCAGCACGTGCCGCGGCGCCGAGCACTTCTTCGAAGGCGTCACGGCTGATCTCGTGGCCAGGACACACTTCACTGTACAGTTTGCCTGTCGATCTAGCGCCGTCCGAGCGCAACACGGCAATCAACCGCAAGAATATCTTGTGTTCAACCTCCGTGGCCGTCCTGAACCGCTGCGCGATGCACTTCTGCGGAGCGCAGAAATCGCATATCCCACATGGTTTCTGTCCGTCAGCGAGATCGCCAAAATGACGTACCAACGTGGCCATGCGGCACTGGCTGCTCTCCGCGTAATGGATCATCTGGTCGAGCTGCATTCGCCTCTGCTCACCTTGGGCGATATAGGCCTCGCGCCACGGCTCGCGGCCGCGGCTTACGTTCTCGGCGAAGTCCACCACCGCGCCGCCATGCGTCCAGAGCTTCTCGAGAGCCTTGTCGAACACCTCTTCATCAATTCGGGTTACCCGCAATAGCACCGCCTTTTCCTGCGGCTCGGCCCGCAGCCGGGCAAAGATCGCATCGAGCGCGGTCACATCCGGATAATCACGCTCAAAAAAGTAGTCGTGGGTGAATCGATCCGCATAGGAGTGTATCAGGATCGCGCGGCTGGAGGCGCCGTCCCGCCAGGCGCGTCCGATTTGCTGGTAGTACGCTTCGAGGCTCCCCGGCAGGGCCGTGTGGATTACGGTGCGAATGTCAGGCTTATCGATCCCCATCCCAAAGGCAATCGTTGCCACCATCACCTTAACCCGACCCTCGAGAAACTCCTTCTGGACGCGATGGCTGCGCTCGGGATCGAGCCCGGCGTGATAGGCCGCGGCAGGGAAGGAGGCGGCGAGTTCGGCTGCCAGGTATTCAGCCTGCTTGCGCGTGGGTGTGTAGACGATAGCGGGAGTGCGTCCTGCCTCACGCAACAGTTGACCGGTGAGCTCGGCCAGTTGGGAAGGCGCAATCTCGACACCCTCAATGGCGATGTTGGCGCGCCGAAAGCCGTGCACAAAGCGGGCCGGCTGCTGCAGCCCTAACTGCTCTGCGATGTCCTTCTGAACGATGGGCGTTGCGGTAGCCGTTAACGCCACCACCGGCGCCGGCCGCAACCGCGGCAGGTGCTGGCCCAGCCTGCGGTAATCCGGCCGGAAATCGTGTCCCCACTGCGAGATGCAGTGCGCCTCGTCAATCGCGATGAGCGACAGTGGCCGCTTGGCCAGCATCTCTGGGAAACCGGACACGCGCAGCCGCTCCGGCGCGATGAACAGAAACTGCAGCTTGCCGCTGAGGTAATCGATGCAAACCCGCCGTGATTCCAAACGCGGTCGGCCCGAATGAATACGCTCGACGGCGAAGCCTCGCTCCTTGAGCTTCGCCACCTGGTCTTCCATCAAGGCAATGAGCGGGCTGATCACCAGCGTCGTGCCGCCGCGGGCGACACCCGGCAACTGGTAGCACAGTGACTTGCCGGACCCGGTCGGCATGACCAGCAACACGTCCCGCCCCTCGATAGCCGCCCGGCAGACGGCTTCCTGGTTCGGCCGGAATGAGGAGAAGCCGAATGCGCTGTGCAAGAGATCGTTCAGATCATCACAGTGGAGCGGGCCGGTAGAGGTCGTTTCCGGAAAGACGGGAAGGGTTTGCGGGCTTCCGATATCACGAGTCATCGAAGGTTTTCCGGCGAGCCCGGCGATGTATCGGAATCCGGATTTGCCATGCTCACCTCCTGGTTCAACGGTGCCGCGGCTGGGAGGCACTGCCGCCCGGCATCCTTAACAGCCAGAAAAGGGATTGGCGCTCAAAGCGCCAGGACGCCGTCCGCTCTGCTTTCGTGGATGCCGCACACATTTTACATCAGCGCTGCGGTCGAGTCTCACGATGCTCGCCATGATCATACCGCGGTCGCGGCACTTGAACCGTTTAGCCGGAATCGCACCGTGGCGCATGCGCAAAAACCAAGTGCATTCGTTATCTGCTCTTCCCGCTCATCCTTCCCTGCCAACCTCCGGGCAGGCTTGAATTCGCCAACCCCGGCCACGCTGTAGGTGCGCCGGAAGGAGCGTTCGTTCGGCTCGGGACTTCCTGAAGCAGTGCTTTTTTACACGCCACAGGGTCGGGCGCCACTGGCTCAGGAAGGCTGGGCGCCTCAGCGTTAGGCCATGCAAGGTTCAGAACGCTCGCAAGGTTGCCGACGTCGCCCGAAGCATCCCGCGCCGCCAAGGGCGGCACGCCCCAGCGCCATTCGATGAGCTTTAAAATGGATGTGTGGTCAAACACCTGGCTGTTCACTCGCGGATCGGCGGGATTACCCCGTGTCCAGGGG
>JBOGJW010000063.1:0-5031 GCA_050745245.1 Terriglobia bacterium
GACTGTTAATGGCGTTTGGTTGCGGCCATCAGGCCGCGCTGCGCTACTCCTCGCAGGCAACCCCGTCGCAAGCCTGGGGTCAGGAAGGCCCGCCGCGGCGGGACCCCGGCTGGCACCTTTAAAATGGCCTCACTGGCACTTCCGCCCGGCACCGCAACAGCCGGCCGCCGCCGCGGAACTCGTACGCGCCGATATCGATTCGCCCGATGTTATGGCGCCGCTGGCCGCAGGCGGGATGAACGTACTGATACTTGGGCTTCAACACGCGGCCCGGCTCCGAGCCCGCGTTAATCGCGGGCGACTCGTCCGTCAGGTGATAGTTGAAATCATCCAGGTTCACGAACAGCGGGTCGCCCGTGAAATTCGTCTTCAGCGTCGCGGCCGTCTGGTTAGTGGGCGCCCCGGCGCCGTAAAAGATATCATTTTGCAGCAGGGCCGGGGTCGTATCCGCCGTGCCGACGCTGACAAATGTGGGGGTGTGGCCGGACTGGTTCACAAAATCGTTGTTGACGACGTAAAGGTCGCTGCCGGGATTGCTCGGGTTCGCGCCTTCCTCCATGTAGGTCAGCATTGCGGAGTGATTTTGAGAATTGGGCCCTTTCTGGACGAGGTTGCCGATGACGTAAGAGGTGCCCCCGTTCGGCAGATCGATTTCGTAGCTGTCGGTCCCGTTCTCTCCCGTAAGGCGGTTGTAGAGGATGTAGTTCACCGCGGCGCGCGACTTAAGCAGGTGCCCCACGTTGGCGTCGTGCGAGTAGTTGAACGCGAAGAGCAGCGAGGCCGCGTGCCCGATGTAGAGATTGTGCGTCTGGCCGTAGCCCTCGGTGAGCGTTGGGTCGCCGACGCCGTTATGAGCGAACTCCGAAAATTCGATTACGATATTGCTCCCGGCGACGTTGCTCTCAAGGATTCCATCCTGATTGTTGTGAAAGTAACAGTTGATAATCGTCATATTCACGCCGTCGATCCGGATGCCGGCGCCGTTCGCCCCGTCGTCGTTGGAAAGCGTGGCGCCGGAGAACTCGACGTTCTTTACGACCGTATCCTTGCCGAGGGGCACCCAGATGCCCTTATGGAACGCGATGTGGCCTGTTGTGGGCGTATCCGTCAGGCCCGAGTCGTCGATGTGCGGCCGCTGATTGTTGGGTCCGAGAATACCGATCAGTGTCAGGTTATTCGTGCTCCACGCGCACGTATCATTCGTGTAGAGAACCGGATCGATCAAGATCACGTCTCCCGCGGAAGCGGCGGCGATTGCGGCGCACGGCGTCTTGTACGTCCTCGTCGGACCAACCAGCAGCGTGGCCGCGCGCGCGGGCGCCGCCAGCGCCAGGGTGCAAAGAGCGAAAAGCGACACCAGCGCCATCTGAGCATACTTGTGTGTTTGCATGGTCTCCTCCTGAGGTGGATTTGCTGAACTCCCGGGAACTCGAACAACGTAACTCTCGACGGGGGCAGGTGTCAATATCCTTCTGTAATACCTCGGTTTCGGGCGCGAGCGTAGCGGCGGGTTTCTCCCGCCAAGTCAAAAAAGGGCGGCGTAAAGCCGCCTGTACACACCCGTTCTGTCAATTTCTCGTAGAGCGGGTTGCACGGCTGCAGTATCATGTCTGTCCTGGATGTCATCGCAGACCGGCCGCAAACCGCTCCCGGGGAGTTAAAGAATCATGCGAAATGTGACGAGGATGCTTCTGCCGTTAGCGATCGGCTCGATCGCGTTCTTCCCGCAGATGTGCCTGGGCCGGGTGCGCGTCCTGGTGGACCAGGTTGGTTACGAATTGCTGGCGCCCAAGAGAGCCATCATCGAGGGCGACAGCAGCGACCATCCGAAGGAATTCAAACTAGTAGACGCCTCCACCGGCAAGGCCTTGCTGAGCGGCAAGCTCACGCCTGACGGACAAGTGTACGACTGGGGCGGGCGCGTCTTTTGGACCGCCGATTTTTCATCGTGGCGAACGCCGGGCCATTATGAAGTCGCGGTCCGCGAGCACGGCAGCGAGGCGCGCTCCTGCGCGTTCGCCATCCAGCGCGACGTTCTGGAACGAAACACCATTTCCAACGTGATCTACTACTTCAAAGGCCAGCGCTCGACAGGCCTGATCGACCGCGCTGACAGCCACCTGGCTATTCCCGGCCATCCGGGCCGTTTTGTTAACTTGCGCGGCGGCTGGTACGACGCTACCGGGGATTACGGCATCCACTTTTCCCAGTTGAACCTGACCTCCTATTTCAATACGCAGCAGGTGCCGCTGGTGGCCTGGAGCCTGCTCGCCAGTTATAACGAGCTCAAGGCGAGGGGCGACTTTAATTTCAGCGAATACGAGCGGCGTCTGCTCGACGGCGGGCTGTTTGGCGCGGATTTTCTGGTCCGGATGAAGCGGCCCCACGGCTCGTTTTTTGAGAGCATCGCCGCTCCGGGCAAGCTCAAGCTCCCCCAGGACCGCCGGATCGGCAACCCGAACGGCTTCCCGCAAGGCGCCAAAAGGCGAGGGCTCTCGAATTCAAACCGAGGCGTACGGCCGCCATCGTTTGATATCCATGAGCGGCCCATCACCGGGGATTACGCTTACGAGACCAGTTTCCGCTCCGGCGGAGGCATGGCGATTGCGGCACTGGCGCTTGCCAGCGCCATGCCCGCGGACGGGGATTTTCCGCGCGCCACTTACCGGCGGGACGCGGAGGAAGCGTTTCAATTTCTTCAGGCGCACAACCGCGAGCTGCTGAACGACGGAACCGAAAACATTCTGGATGACTATTGCGCGCTGATGGCGGCCACCGAGCTCTACAAAGCGACGCGCCAGCAGGCCTACCTCGCCGCCGCGCGCAAGCGCGCCGGCAGCCTGACGGCGCGGCTCATTTCCAGCGGCAAATATCACGACTATTGGCGCGCGGACTCGGGCACGCGGCCCTATTTCAATCCCTCCGATGCGGGTCTCCCGGTGATCAGCTTGCTTGAATACTCGCAGATTGCCGCGCCATCAGAGCGTGAAAGGACGCTCGAGACGGTGGAGCGCTCGTTGGGCTTCGAGCTCAGCGTCACCTCCGAGGTGAATAATCCTTTCGGGTACGCGCGGCAATTGGTCCGCATGGGCAACGGCCAGGTGCGCACCGCTTTCTTCTTTCCGCATAACAGCGAGGCTGGCTGGTGGTGGCAGGGCGAGAACGCGCGCATCGCGTCACTCGCGGCCGCAGCGCGAATGGCGGCGCCGCTCTTCGCCTCCAATCCGCAATTCCAGGCGCAACTGGAGACGTACGCGTGGCATCAGTTGCACTGGATCCTTGGCAGGAATCCGTTTGACGCGTGTATGCTCAACGGAAGCGGCCACGGAGCTGCGCCGTACATGTTTCTGGGATCGTACCGCTATACGAACGCGCCGGGCTCGATTGTGAACGGGATCACCGCCGCCTTTAATAGCGAGGACGGCATCACATACAACGAAGGCTACGCCGTCACCGGCAAAGACGACGATTGGCGCTGGGACGAGCAATGGCTGCCGCACGCGGCGTGGTACCTTTTTGCGGTCAGCCTTACGCATTAAGTAACACGCCAACATTCGCGGCCCGTAAGGATGGCACTGGTCTAAAGCGCTTTGGGCGAAGTTAGTAATGCCTCAGCTTCGGCCCTGACGGGGGCGGCGGGTTGATCCTGCCAGCCAAAAATGGCGGCGTAAAGCCGCCTCTACACGCGCAAAACTCAGACATTGCCATGGGGTTAAAAAATAGTTCTTGACAAAGCGATAAACCTACGGTAATTTCTCGCTCTCGGGTATTGATGGCCTCGACCGCAGCGAAGGCTCCGAAAAGCCGAGGGTATTTGCGTATAGCTGAGTAATAAGGAGTTGCGGATCGTTCCGAGGTTCGCGCTGAGCGGACGAGAAGAATCGGTCGCGCACGACAGGGGCTTAGCTTTCTTAGTCCGGTCGGGACGGCTTTTCGCTGCGGCCGTCAAGATTAGATTTTTTTAAAAAGTTGTTGACATCCCTGGAGCCTTTACCTATATTGGGGAAGTTTTCAGTCTTTGGAATCATCATAAACCGGGGAGGGAGCGAGAGCTTCTGACCCATAGCAAAAAAGGAGTTAACCACATGTCGATGAAATCACGGATTACGCTCTTCCTGCTCCTGCTGGGGATTGTGGGTGCGGCTCCGATTTTCGCCGGTTCAGCCGCTATCGGCACTGTCGCGGGCAGCCTGAATGCCACAGTAGGCGGGCAAACGCTGCTTGCCAACGGCACCATTTTCAGCGGTGATCAGCTGCAGGTGAATGACGGCGCCGCCGTAATCGCCCTTTCTAACGGCAGTCGTATGACTCTGGGGAGCAATACCCAGGCCCAGTTCCTCGAGGAAACGGATGGGGTAACGGTGGCGCTGAACAAGGGAAACGTCTCGATGTTTCACCCGGCAAAGGGTTCTCCTGTTGCGGTGAGCGCCGAGGAGTGGTCGATCACGCCTGGCAAAAGCTACAAGACCGTGGGTGACGTGGCGATGCTGAACAAGGCCGTGATCGTGACGGCTAAAGAGGGCTCGCTGCACGTAGTGGGCAACGGGCGGGCAATCGACGTGGCCCAAGGCAAGACGGTCACCTTGGTTCCCAAGAACGCTGCGATGCCCCAGACCGGAACTTCGCAGAAGCTCGTAGCCGGCAACACGGGACTCGAAGCGGGCGCGCTCGGCGCTGCGGCTGTTGCGGCAGTCCTGGCGGGAATCGGTATTTCCCGGAGTGATGACGCCCGGAACGCTGCCAACGCGGCGAATACCACGGCGGCGTCGGCTGTTTCGGCCGCCACCGCCGCGACTTCGGCGGCGAACGCCTCAAACGCAACCGCGAATCTTGTGGGTTGTGCGCTCAACAAAGACGCGAACGCCGAAGGCAACCCGAGCCCTTACACCCCGCCCTCTGGCTCAAAGTGCCCGTAGTTTGACGTAGAGCGCGGTGAAGGGCCTTGGCTGGATTGGATAAACCCGTAGCGCCGCTGTCAACATCAGCGTGCAAGCTCAGGTGGCGCTACGACTGCCATCTCCAGCATCGCAC
>JBOGJW010000064.1:0-12135 GCA_050745245.1 Terriglobia bacterium
TGGCTCTTCCTCCCTTCCCAAAACACGCGCGAGGGCCGCGCTGGTGGGCGGCGTTGCTTGATGCGACCCTTTCAGGGCAGGGATCTCGCCGGGTCCCCCCGGGGGCGCTGCCCGGCATGTTCACGTCCGGTTGACGATACTAGCCGATAATGCTAGCCTACATTAAGGTGTCCCCGCGGCTTTGCCCTGGCGCTAGAATGCAATCGATGTCGGTCACGTCTCCACACTCAATGCCGGACTCGGGGTGTTCTATCCGACTGGAGGGGATTCAGAATCATCGATTTTTTCGAAACGAAGCCTATTGACCCTTTGTTTTCAATAACATTAAAAGTTTCTAATCAAAATGAACGCGTTGGCGGGGGTGAGGATGCTCAACTCCGCAGTTTTCCGCCGCACAAAAGTCGCAGCCCTCGAAACTTGGGACTCGGCCATCTTGGCCACGAGGCGGGCTGACAGCCCGCTCTCCCATCTCAAGGGTATGGGAAAATGGGCGGTCCGATCTCCGCCGGGTGATCGCCCACTTCGGCCATTCTCGATTTCAATCGCTCCCGAAGCTCTTCCGCCACCGTTAACGTTTCATCCCTGCCCGCCAGGTTCACGAGCTGATGAGGATCGGAGAACAGGTTGTAGAGTTGGTATTCTACGTAGCGGTCCGCGTAAGGCGCCGGCTTCGAACCGCCCGTGAGGTTGTGCGTCTGAATCTCGCGGTAGCGGTCGCGTATTGGCGATGGCGTCTCAGGGCCGCGCTGGGTCGAGCCCACCGCGTAGGTCCACTGCTCGGTGCGCAGCGCGCGTCCCGTGACGAACTCCGCCAACTGAATGAAGATCTCATTGCGCCATCCCTCCGTTTTCCCCTGGAGCAGCGGTATCGCGCTCTTACCTTGCATCGTATCCGGGATTGGAACACCAGCGGCATCGAGGAGCGTGGGCGCGATGTCCACCATCCCCACAAGCTGCTGGATTACCTGCAGGCGGCCGAACCCCGGCCCTTGGATCACCAGCGGAACATGAATCGAGCTCTCATGCGGGCTCCGCTTGTATTCCGTGTTCCGTGTTTTGAAGTGGCAGCCGTGATCGCTGGTGAAGGCGAAGATGGTGTGGTCCTCCAGTCCTTCTTCGGCCAGGGTTTTCAGGATCGCGCCGGCGGCTTCGTCGATCTTGGCGACGCAGCCGTAATAGTCGGGAAGCTGGCTCGGCCAGTCTCCGGGAAAGAAGCGCAGATCGTGCGGGACAAACGGATTGGCATAGCGCGCGGCGTAACCCTCCGGCGCTACAAACCGGCCAAGGCCGTTCTGGAAGTGCGGCTCCAGGTTCGCCACCATCAGCAGGAACGGCTCCCGCGGCTTCTGCCGAAGAAAGCGCACCGCGAGGTCAGTAATGAAATCCACGCGGTAGATTCCGGAAAAATGGATTGGCTTGCCGTCGTTGTCGTATAGGTCTCCTTGATAGGGGCGGGACGTGAACTCCAGTACATTCGACGCTTCCCAGAGGTCGAGAAATCCGCCGCGGTACTCGGGGGGAACGGCTCCTCTGATGTGATGACCCGCCAGGTGCCACTTGCCGATGTAGTTTGCCGTGTAGCCTGCGCCCCGGAAGGCGGTGGCAATGGTGTTCACTCCCGGCGTGAGTCCCGGTCCGTTGCCCCAGACGCCGTTCTTGGCGCCATACTGGCCGGTCATCAGGCAGGCGCGCGAGGGCGAGCAGAGCGGCTGGTTAGTGATTGCGTTTGCGAAGAGCGCTCCCCTGCCGGCCACGCCGTCGAGGTTCGGCGTGAGGCCCATCGGATTGAGGCCGTAAGCGCCAAGGCAGTCCCAGCGGAACTGGTCGGCGTGGAAGATGATGACGTTGGGCCGCCTGCCGCCCGTACTGGTGTTCTGCTGCGCTGCCAGGGTTGTGGGCAGCCCCGCAAGTGCGCCCGCGATGCCCGCCGAGCGCCTTACGAAATCCCTCCGGTTCACGCCTCGGTTCTCTTGCCCCGATGCCGGCTCCTGGCCCATTGCTCCTCCCTGGTTCGTGGCGATTGCACCGGAAGAACGTACTGCGGAAGCAGGCGAAATGCAATCGAGATGTCGAATGACGGCAGCAGTCCCGCGACGCGGGACACCGAGGGGTTGACCCCGTGCGGGGCCTTGTTCACCTTTTCCCCCGTCGCGTCAATGCAGTGCCCAGGCGAGGGCCAGTGCGCCGGCCAGTGTCGTTCCCATAAAGTTCACCGCCGCATTGGTCAAGAAGCTTCGCCGCTCGAAGAGCGCGCCCAGAGCGCTGTCGGCGAGATTCCCTGCGAAAGCCGCCAGCAAGGCGGCGAGCGCGCCCCAGCCGCCGCAGAGGCCCAGCGTGTATGCGACAATCACCAGCAGCCCCGAAGCTGAAAAACCGGCGGCGGTTCCCGCGAGGGAGATGCCGCCGTCCTCACCCGCCCGAACGGGTTGGAGCGTGGTGATCAGAAACGCCTGGCCGGAAGCCCATTTCCCAATTTCGCTTGCCACCGTGTCTCCGGCGGCTTCCGCAAGCGCGGCAACGAGCGCAATCAGAAAAGCGGCCTGGTCCGGCGTGGTGATCACCAGGATCGCGAAGAAAGCGGCTGCCAGCGTGTTCGCGGTAGCCTCACGCCAGGAGCGCGCGCCCCGGCGCCTTTCCGCAATTCCGCGGCGCAGCTTGCTCGCGTAGCCCGCGCGCGTCGCGGCCGAGCCCAGCACAAAAAAACACAGCAGGAGCAGAAAACTTTTGTAGCCGAAGCCCATATAGATCGCCGCGCCGAGCAGAAAGCCTGCAACCGCCCCTGAAGCAGTGACCTGGCGCAAGCGCCAGGCGAGCAGGGCAAACGCGGCATTGATTCCCACGGCGAGCGCGACGCGCACGCCGAGGTAAGGCAGGTTGCGTTCAAGCGATATCGCCGTCATCCGGCTGGCGCAGAAGATGAATCCTCCGCAAAGCAGCGGAACCGTGATGTTGTCGTCCAGCCGGACGGGCAAGCTCTCGACCAGCGCGCCGACGCCTGCCGCGGCCAGCGAAACCAGGAGCGCTTTGGAGGGGCGCTGGCGCCAATCGACCCAGGCCAGCAAGAGGAATGCCACCGGCCATCCAAAGATAATGAAGGCCGCGAAACCTTCCCACGTTTTTGAAGAATTGAAAGGCAGCGGGTGAGCGCCGAGCGTCTCCCCGACCGCTCCGGCCATGCCGTCTCCGGCCGCCAGCAGCGCCCAGGCTGCCGCCACAACGTCGAGGTGATGCGGAAAAATGAAAACGAGCAGCAGGAGCGCGAGCGGATACAGCGGAATCCGCCGCAGATGGCCCGCGGAATCAGAAACGTTGCGATCCAGCGCAATGTCGGACGGCAACAGAACAAACGCCGAGAAGAACAGGATCAGCAATAAAAGCCCGGCGGTCTCAGTCCAGGTGACCGAGAAGAGCAAAAAGGCGGGAATCACCGTGGAAATCTGGAGCAGGCGGCGCGGCGTCCAGACCGCCGTGCGCGCATTGCGCGCCAGAGCGAAATGTGGCCAGCGCGTCATGTTCGATCACCCTGCTGTGTTGCAGGCGCTGCGTAATTACGCTTAAAATGAGCCGTCTCCTCAGAGGGGAGCGCGGGAGTGCCTCATCTTGAAATCCTGATCACTCATCTCGGCCATTTTCTCTCTCATTATGGCGGCTGGGGCCTGTTCGCGATGTCGTTTCTGGACTCGTCGTTCCTGGCGTTTCCGGTCATCAACGACCTGCTTCTGATTAAGCTCTCGAGCCTGCACCACCACAAGGCGATCCTGTACGCGTTGCAATGCACGGCGGGATCGGTGCTCGGCGCCTACACCATTTATGTGATCACGCGCCAGGGCAGCCGGTTTTTCTCGCGGAAGGCGTCGCGCCGTGAAAAGACGCTCGTGCGGCGCTGGATCGAGCGCAACGACTTCCTCTCAATCCTGGTTGCGTCTCTGCTTCCTCCGCCGGCGCCGTTCAAAATCTTTCCGATTCTCGCGGGCGGGCTTCGCATCAGCGCCGTCCGCCTCGTAGGAGCGCTGCTGATCGGCCGGGGCGTGCGGTTTGCCTTTGAAAGCTGGCTGGGGGTGTATTACGGAGCGGCAGCGCAAACCTATCTGAGCAATAACCTGGAGACGCTCTGCCTCGTCCTGATCGGGGTTCTCGTGGCCGCAGTCGTTGTCTACCGGCTTCTGAATCGACGCGCGGCTCATCCGTCGTAGTTTTACCCGAACGGCCGCGCCATGCTGAATCGAAACGAGGAGCCGAGCACACGCACATCGGGGCTCAGACGGACCTCAAGCACAAAACCCCAGCGCTCGGACCCTGGCGAGGCGAATCGCAGATCCCGGATGTAAACGACGTATCCGTTCTCGCCGGCATCAACAGTGGTCGCCCACGGGAAACGCGCAAAGTTGAGAAACACTTTGCCTGCGGGCGAGCGGCGCGCCGCAGTGAGCGCCGCGGACGACTCTGGCCTTAGAAACCGCGCCCCGCTCTCCAAATCGAGGTTGGCCGCGAGCGAATCTGCCGGGAAAACGTAGTCAGCCTCACGCGTTTCTGTGATCGCGGTCCAATGAAAGGGGTCGAGCGCGGAGGGAAACGCGCCCAGCCGCGTCGGCGCTTCCTGTTGGAAAGTGTAGGAGCCCAGCATCCGCATGACCCGATGATGAGACGCCCCGCGCAACGCGCCGGTTGCGACAACGCCGCACAATGCGATGATGGCGCCCGTCCTTCCGGCCGTCGAACTGCGTTTCGCCGCTCCCATTTCTTTCGCGGCGATTCCCAACACCGCGGGAATCCCCAGGCCCAGAATCAGAAATAACAGCATGTAAGGGTCGATCAGCGGCGTAATATCGAGCGCGTGCCAGCGGCCGCTGAAGGGAAGAAATGGCCGGATGCCATAGGAGTTTGTGTAGTCCATCAGCACATGGCAGGCGGTGGCAATCCAGCAGATGAGGAAGAGCCATTTCAGGTTCATCGGTATGGATTTCTGCTTTGCACGGCGGCCGGCTCCCCAGATCGCTAGCGCAAGAAGTATAGCGAGCGCTGTGAGGCCGATGAGCGAGTGAGTGATGCCGCGATGGTACTTAAGATAGGCGACGCCGCCGCGCCCGGCCGAGGCAAGCACGTCGATGTCCGGAAGGTTCGATCCGATGATGAGCGCGAGCAGCGCGAATCGCGTCTTTCGCTTCAGGCCCGCCTGACTCAAGGCGATCCCGGTGAGCGTGTGGGTGACATTGTCCATGCGGAGCCGGGCGCGGGAAGTGGTAGCCACGGTCAACTGGCTTTTAGTTTAACCGTGGGTCTGTGATTCGCATTTCTCGCCGTGGGCTTTTTCTGAAGCGGCCTGCTGGCCACCGGTTTTTGCGCTTGGGGTGCGGCGAGGAGGACATCGCCGCTACAGCAACAGGCCCACGGCACATTCGTTCGTTGAATTTGCCGTGGCTACCACCACCACCGCCTCAGAACGAATACCGCAGCGCAAACTGAATGACGCGGCCTGCGCCCGCGCCCAGGATCCTCCCCACGTTTCCGCTATTCAGGTTCGACGTGGGGTTGTTGAAATTCGGCGTATTGAAGAAATTGAAGAACTCGGCTCGAAACTGGAGCTGATGGCTCTCGTGGATCGGGAAGTCCTTGAACAATGAAACGTCCCACGAATCCGATCCCGGCCCGAACAGAATGTTGCGCCCCGCTGTGCCATCGAGGCCGGCGGCCGCGTCTAAAAATGCCGCCGGGTCGAAGTACTCGGCCAGGAGCTGAGCCTGCGGGCGGCTCGTGCTGAGATAGGGAGCGCTCACGAGATCGGGCCGATCGGTATTAACGCCATTCAGATTCGTATCCTTGCCAGCGGTCACGCTGAAAGGCGATCCGCTGGCGAGGCGCCCGATGGCGTTCGCCTGCCAGCCGCTCAGAAGCTCGCGGCCAGCGAATCCGAACTGCCTTGTTCCCGGCACCTGCCAGAGCGCCGAGAGATTAAACACTTGAGCGCGATCAAACCCGGAAACGCTCCAGTCTTCGCTCCGGATGTTGGAATTCTGAAACGGCACGCCGGTGGGCCCGGTGGGGTCCGTATCGGCGTCGTCCATGGCCTTGGACCAGGTGTAGTTTGCCAGCAGCGTGAAGCCCTGCGCGAAGCGCCGGTCCACGCTGACGGTAAGGGCGTTGTAGCTCGAATTGTCGCCCGATTCCAGGCTGATGATCTCCGCGTAGGTGCCAGGCAGAATGGGCCGTCGGTTGTTGATGTTGGCCGCAGTCGATTTGCCGGCGCCGGGGATAAATACCGGCTGATTCACATCGCGCTGGATGGTAAGGTGACGGGCCGTGTTCCCGACGTAGCCCGCCTCCAGGTCAAGGTTTGGCCGGAGTTGCTGCTGAACCGTGAAGCTGTACTGCTGGAAGTAAGGCGTTGAGTAGTCCGGGTCCACCCAAGTGGTGTTGAGCGGCACCGCGAACTTGCGCGCGGCGACGTTCGGATTGAGCGGGAAAGGATTGCCGGACGGAAAATTGCCAAACGGGTTCACGAAGCTCGGCGTCACGTTGTCGGTGACGTCCACGAGATACGGCTGGCCGTAGGCGTTCTGCCACATGTTGGCCTCCGGCGCGGCGTAGAAGATGCCGTAACCGGCGCGGATTGCGGTTTTGCCGTTCCCAAACGGATCGAGCGCGAAGCCAACGCGCGGCGCGAAGTCATCGAGCGGAGTGGGAACGAGCCCGGCGGGAATTCCCGGATCGCCGTTATAAAGCAGCCCCGGCGGGGCGGTAGGAATCTGCGTTGATTGCGGCAGCGGCGAGCCGAAGCGGAACGTTTGCAGGTTATTGTAGCCGCTCGTGTAAGGCCAGTTGATTTCATAGCGCAGCCCGAGGTCGAGCGTGAGCTTTCGCGCAATTTTCCAGTCATCCTGAATGAAGCTTGACCAGTCGGGCTCGGTGAGCTTCACCAGGTTTCCATTATTGACGCGAAAAGTAGCGGCGTGACCGAGCAGGAAATCCGCCACGGAGTTCCCGGTGTCGATTCCGGTCACCGCCACCTGGCCCGAGCCAAGCCAACTGCTGGTCTCAGCGTCGCGCACGTAGACAAGGGAGCTGCCGATCTCCATCGTGTGCGGGCCGCGAATCCACGTAACTGCGTCCATGCCCTCGAAGCTCTGGCCTACGTCATGATTATCACCGTAATTGCCGCCCTGCCAGGCGCCGCTCACTTCAATCTGCGGAGTGCGCGGAGGTGAGGTCGTAGGAATGAAGTTGCTGCCGAGGTTTTGCCAGTCAATCAGATTGGGATCGGTGCTGGCGAACAGGTCGCTCGAGAAACTCAGCAGCGCCTGGTTGAGCAGCGTCGGGCGGATGCTCCACGTCTCGTTCACCACGGCGTTGTCCTGGTGAAATGTATCCACTTCAGGAGAATAGTTGGGGATATTCGTCGTGCCCCCCACCGTCGACGGAAATGGATTGAACCCGCTGCCGCGCACGAAGAAGAGCGTCCCGGAGAGGTGATGCGAGGGCGTGATCTGATAATCCCCCTTGCCGATGTACTGATCGTTGCTCTCCGTGCCATTTTCAAACGCCTGGTAGCGGCCATCGAGGGTATTGGGGAGCGGGATGAGCTGCTTCAGGATGTTCTGCGCTACCGGGTCGAGTTTTGTTGTGGGGATGATGCCGCCGGCAAAGGCCTTGCCCGTGCCCGGGTCTTTAGGCCACTTGCTGGAAGGCAGCGCCGAGAAATCTCCGCTCCGCTCGGCAAGTGTGGGAGGCAGCGCGCTATTGGTGAAATCACCGGTGCCGATTCGGTCCCCCTGGTAGGCAAAAAAGCCGAAGAGCTTATCGTGGCGCAGCGGGCCGCCAATCGTTCCTCCAAACTGATTGCGCTGCAGCTTGCTCACGCTGGGCTCGAAAAAGGACCGGGCGTCGAACGCATTGTTGCGCAGGAAGTCGTAAGCGCTGCCGTGCACCTGGTTGCTGCCCGAGCGGACCACGACGTTCACCACGCCGCCGGCAGAGCGGCCATACTGCGCGTCGTAGTTGCTGGTGAGCAAGCGAAATTCTTCGACCGCATCGGGATTCGGAACCAGGTTGCCGCTGTTGCGATACGGCGCGGCGTTGTAGCCGCCATCCAGCAGAAACTCCGCGTTTTCCGTAGTCCGCGCGCCGTTCACGTTCATATTGGTCCCGCCGAGCGGCCCCGGCTGATCCGGCAGACTTACGCTGGTGACGCCGGGCAGCAGCGTGACCAGCGAATACACGTTGCGGCCATTCAGCGGCAGGTCTTCCACACGCTGGCGATCCACAAGCCCGCCAATCTGCACGTCGTGCGTGTCCACCAGCGGCGCGTTCTGCTTCACCACCACGGATTGCGTCACCTGCCCCAACCGGAGCACCACGTCGACGCGAGCGTTCTGGTTTACGCTCAGCCCCACGCCTTCGCGCACGAACCGCTGAAAGCCTGAAACATCAGCCTCAATGCGGTATTGCCCCACGGTCAGGGCGGGGAAAATGTAATCGCCTTGCGAATCGGCGGTGGTGGTGCGCGAGATGCCCGTCAGTGAATTGACGGCCTTGATGGTTGCGCCCGGCACACGCGCGCCGCTGGCATCCGTTACCGTTCCGAGAATCGTTCCGGTCACCGCCTGTGCGGAGACGCGGATGCTCGCCGCCAGCACCAGCGCGCATACGACGCCCGCGATCCCAAACAGTACGTTGAATTTTCGCATCGGGACTCCCTCCTTCGAGCCTTCGTGATATCCGCAATATCACGCCTGTGCCGTTTATTCTAGCAGCGCCGCATTTCGAAGTCACATGGCTGGTAGAAGCGGTTTTACGCCGCCATTTTCAGATTGGCGGGATAAACCCGCCGCTACAGCGCAAACCCGCAGTTCGCCTTCGGGTGAGAGGACGGGTTGTTCCTGGACGTGTCTGAAGGCGCATGGTACGATTCACCTGTTGGCGTCAGTCTCATCCGAATGGAGAAATCCCGGCGAGGGGCTACACGGCAGCCGCGGATAATGCGCCAGGCTTCGGGTCCTGCACAACGGACGCTCGCGAACCCCGCCAGGTCCGGAAGGAAGCAACGGTAACGAGCCTCTCCGTGTGCCGCAGGTCTCCCGAGGCCTGGCACCAGAAAACCGGTGGCAAGTGACAAGTGGCGAGCAAGGTAATGCCTCAGTCTTGGGCGCGGATGTAGCGGCGGGCTTATCCCGCCATCCAAAAATGGCGGCGTAAAGCCGCCTCTACGCGCCTGAAACTGACGCATTACCGAGCAAGAAAGCACAATTTCAGCGCTGAGCTCACGTGCCGGAAGTCAGGACTTAAGAACTCAGCATTAATTCAGGATTCAGAATTCATAATTGACTTGCCACTCGCCACTGCCTTTAAAAAGTGTCCTACCAGGTAATCGCACGTAAATACCGGCCGCAGACGTTTGACGAAGTCGCCGGGCAGCGCCTGGTGAGCGACACTCTGCAGAACGCCATTCGCCTGAACCGCGTGGCGCACGGGTACATCTTTTCCGGGGCGCGCGGCGTGGGGAAGACGACGATGGCGCGCATCCTGGCCAAGGCGCTGAACTGTGAGCAAGGGCCCACACCGTCGCCGTGCGGGAAATGCGACTCCTGCCGCGAGATCGCGGCCGGCAATGCGGTGGACGTGCTTGAGATCGACGCGGCCTCCAATCGCGGCATTGACGAAATCCGGGAGCTGCGCGAGAGCGTGCGCTATCTCCCCGCGCGAGATCGCAACAAGGTCTTCATCATCGACGAAGCGCACATGCTCACGCCGGAGGCCTTTAACGCGCTGCTGAAGACGCTGGAGGAGCCGCCGGAGCGCTCGTTCTTTATCCTGGCCACCACCGAGGCGCACCGGCTGCCGCCCACCATTCAGTCGCGCTGCCAGCATTTTACTTTCCGCCTGCTCGATTACGCCGAAATCGTTAAGCGGCTCGCTGAGATCTGCGCCCGCGAAGGCATTACCGCCGAAGAGGGAGCGCTGGGCGCGATTGCTCTGGCCGCGGAGGGAAGCCTGCGAGACGCGCTGTCGCTGCTCGATGAGGCGATCGCGGCTTCGGGCGAGCGCGTCGAGGAGAGCCGGGTAAGGCAACTGCTCGGCGTGGTCCCGGCGAAGCTGCTCTCCGGCGTGATTGCGGCGATCCAGGCGGGCGATGCGCGCGCGGGCCTCGAGCTGGTGGATCAGCTTGCCTCCGGCGGATATGACTTCATCAGCTTCTGCAACGAGCTAACGCGCATGGTGCGCAACCTGATGGTAGCGCGGAGTTGTGGCGCCGCCAGCCCGCTGATCCAGGCGCCGGATACCGAGCGCGCGGATTTGGACGCGCTGTCGCAAGGCTTCACGGAAGAAGACCTCACCCGGCTGTTTCAGGTCCTCCTGCGCACCCAAGGTGAGATGCGCTACTCGCTTCACCCGCGCTTCCATCTGGAGCTCGCGGTGGCGAAGCTGGCGCACGCGCCAAATCTCATCGCACTTGAGACTCTGCTGAATGCCGTGCAAGGGACGGGCGCTGATCCCGGCGGGCCGGGCGGCGGGGCTCAAGTTTCCGCGGCACGCACGGCGTCCGGGCCGCACACAGGAAACCCCGTCGCGCGGCCCGCCCCCACCGCGCCCAAACCTCCCTCCGATCCGCAGGCGAGGCGGCAGCCGATTCAAAGCCAGCAGGTTGCACGGCCTGCTCAGGGCGCGCCACAGGATTCCACCCGGTCCGCGGTCGCGCCGAGCCACATGCCCGAGCCTCCGCCGCTGAGCGGCTCCTCGGTCCCAGCCGCCGCGCAACCGGATAACAAGGCTGGTCTGGATGCACGTTTTGCGGCTATCCAGGCGATTCTGTTTGAACAGTCGAAGTTCCTCGGCAGTTGCCTCAACCCGGTGGCCGGCTGGCGGTTTGAGGATGGCCGCGCCGAGTTCATTTACACGAAGGATGGGGCCTGGGCCGCCGAGCTCCTCAAAGGCCGGGAACATCAGGAAAAGTTACGCGCAGCCTGCGAAAAGGTGCTGGGCCAGCCCGTGAGAATCCATGTTACACTGGGCGCGGGGGGCGACCGATCCGGGCCCGCGCGCCCGAAAGCGGAGGAGCGGGCCCGACGCGATCCTGCTGTCGAGAATTTTCAAAAGCGGTTCGACGGTGTGCTGATGAGCGTCAAAGATCTGAGCCGGGGGTGAGCCATGAAGAATCTGCAACAGATGCAGCAAATCATGAAGCAGGTGCAGCAGCTTCAGGAGCAGCTTCAAAAACAGCTTGACGACCTGGTGGTTGAAGCCTCGGCGGGCGGGGGCATGGTGGCGGTGAAGATGAACGGGCAGAAGCAACTGGCTTCGGTCCATGTGGACCCCGAAGTGTTTGCCTCCCGCGACGCTGAGATGCTTCAGGACCTGATCGTGGCTGCGGTAAACGAAGCGACCCGCAAGATCGACGAGCAGTTGGCCAGCCGTGTGGGCAGCATGGCCGGAGGCTTGAATATCCCCGGCCTGATGTGATTATCGTAATTCCGTGCGTCCGGTTGTCGGCAGGTGGCTGAGAAACGCGTAGCTGCGGCTTTATGCCGCCATCGGACCATTGAGAGTGCCGGTTTAATGGCGATATAAAATCGCCGCTACCGCGTTCGGGCAGTGTTTTCAGCAACCTGTTGGACCGGTCTTCCACCCTATGAGTGTATTTGCCGGGCCGCTTTCGCGCCTGGTTGACGAACTGAAACGCCTTCCCGGAGTCGGGCCGAAATCCGCGCAACGCATCGCCTTCCACATCGAGCGCGCCCCGCGCGAGCAGGCCGACCGCCTCGCTCAGGCCATCCTGGAAGTGAAGGACAAGATCGGCCTTTGCAGCCTCTGTAACAACCTCACCGAGCGCGACCCCTGCGACTATTGTTCCGACGCGACGCGCGACCGCACGGTGATCTGCGTGGTCGAGACCCCTTATAGCGTGGTGGGCATCGAGCGCACCCGCGAGTTTCGCGGGCTGTATCACGTGCTCCACGGCGCGCTTTCGCCCCTTCGCGGGGTGGGCCCCGAGCAGCTCCGGCTGAAGAACCTGATGACGCGCCTGAAAGATGGCGTTCAGGAGATCGTTGTCGCTACCAACCCTAACGTCGAGGGCGAGGCTACGGCGATCTATCTTTCCAAGCTGATCAAGCCCTTGGGCATTAAGGTAACTCGGATCGCGAT
>JBOGJW010000065.1:0-2734 GCA_050745245.1 Terriglobia bacterium
TCACCAGGCGGCGCCGCAGCTCATCTTCAGTTTGCGGCGGCGCGGGAGTTTTGCGCCCGGTTTCGAGCGAGCGGATGCCCTTCATCAGCGCTTCTTTGAACGTCCGCCCGATGGCCATCGCTTCGCCCACCGACTTCATCTGCGTACCCAGCAGGTGATCGGCGTCCGGGAATTTTTCCTGCGCCCACTTCGGGATCTTCACAACAACGTAATCGATTGAGGGCTCGAAGCAGGAAGGGGTCTTCTGCGTGATGTCGTTGGGGATTTCATCCAGCCGGTAACCCACGGCCAGGCGCGCGGCGATCTTGGCGATGGGGAAGCCGGTGGCCTTCGACGCCAGCGCCGAGCTGCGCGAGACGCGCGGGTTCATCTCAATCACCACCATGCGTCCCGATGCCGGCTCGACCGCGAACTGGATGTTGGAGCCGCCCGTTTCGACTCCGATCACGCGGATCACGCGGAACGCGGCGTAGCGCATCCGCTGATACTCTTTGTCGGTGAGCGTTTGGATGGGCGCAACGGTAATGGAATCGCCGGTGTGGACGCCCATGGGATCGACATTCTCAATCGAGCAGACTACCACCGCGTTATCCGCGGTGTCGCGCATCACCTCAAGCTCGAACTCTTTCCAGCCCAGTACAGACTCTTCCACCAGCACCTCGTGCACGGGGCTGATCTCGATCCCGTACTCCACCATCTCCTCAAAATCTTCCCGGTTGTAGGCGATGCCGGAGCCGGTGCCGCCCAGCGTGAACGAGGGCCGGATGATGATGGGATATCCGATCGCGTCGGCGGCTTTGAGCGCGGCCTCCGTGTTGCCCACCAGCTCGCTCCGGGGCACCTCCAGCCCCGTCTTGCGCATGGCGTCCTTGAATTGCAGGCGGTCTTCCGCCATGCGGATGGCCTTGAGCGACGCGCCGATAAGCTGGACTCCGTGCTTTTTCAGAATGCCCTTCTCGGCAAGCTCGACAGCAAGATTCAGCGCCGTCTGGCCCCCCACCGTCGGCAGTAGTGCATCGGGCTTTTCGCGCGCGAGGATGCAGTCGAGATATTCGGCTGTCAGCGGCTCGATGTAGGTGCGGTCGGCAAGCTCCGGGTCCGTCATGATGGTCGCGGGGTTCGAGTTCACCAGCACCACCTCGTAGCCGTCCGCGCGCAGCGCCTTGCACGCCTGGCTGCCCGAATAGTCGAACTCGCACGCCTGTCCGATGATGATCGGCCCCGAGCCAATAATCAGAATTTTGCGAATGTCAGTACGTTTGGGCATTGCGATCTGGCGGCGATTCACAGCGTCTCGGTTTCGGGCGCGAACGTAGGGGCGGGTTTATCCCGCCAGTCCAACAATGGCGGCGTAAAGCCGCCTCTACATGCCCGATCCTGGTGAGTCGTTACGCTACTTCCTCCACTCACGAATGGCGTCAAGCTTTCGCTTCAGCGTCTCCTCGTAACCCTCTCCGGGGGGCTGATAATAGCGGCGGTCCTTCAGAGTTTCCGGCAGGCACGTCATGCCCGTCAGGCGCTCCGGCGCGTCGTGCGCGTACTCGTAGCCTTTGCCGTAGCCCAGGCTCGCCATGGCGCCGGTTACCGGGTTGCGCAGGTGCAGAGGCACGGGCTCGGCGAGGCTCTTTTGCGCGTCTTCTTTTACCGCGCTGTACGCCGTATAGAGCGCGTTCGATTTCGGCGCGAGGGACAAATATACCGCGGCTTGGGCCAGCGCCAGGTCGCCCTCGGGCATTCCCACAACGTGGACCGCCTGCATCGCGGCGGTGGCGAGACCCAGCGCGCGCGGGTCCGCAAGCCCGATGTCCTCGGAGGCCATACGAATCAGCCGGCGCGCAACGTAGAGCGGATCCTCGCCGGCCTCCAGCATCCGCCCGAGCCAGTAAAGCGCGGCGTCGGGGTCCGAGTTGCGCACCGACTTGTGCAGCGCGGAGATCAGGTTGTAGTGTTCTTCGCCCGCCTTGTCATAGAGCAGCACTTTGCGCTGGATGGCGTCTTCCAGAATAGCATCGGTGATGGTAACGCGCCCCTCGGTATCGGACGCCGCAGCGGACACGGCGGTTTCGAGGGTATTGTAAGCCGCGCGCGCATCGCCGTTCGCGAAGATCGCAATCTGCCGGAGGTGTTCATCCGAGACTATAACCGGCGTGCGTCCGAGGCCGCGTTCCCGGTCCTCCAGCGCGCGCCGCAAGAGCGTTTCAACCTCGCCCGTGGCAAGCGGCGAAAGCACGTAAACCTTCACGCGCGAGAGCAGCGCGGAGTTGACCTCGAAGGACGGATTTTCGGTGGTGGCGCCGATCAGGATAACGTCGCCGCGCTCGACGTAGGGCAGAAACGCATCCTGCTGCGCTTTGTTGAAACGGTGAATCTCATCAATGAAGAGCAGGGTGCGGCGGCCGTATTGCCGCGCCTTCTCCGCCGCCGCCATCACCTCCCGGATTTCGCGAATACCGGAGAGCACAGCGCTGAATTTAACGAACTCGCTGCGCGTCCGTCTGGCAATCACCGTCGCGAGCGTTGTCTTGCCCGAGCCGGGCGGACCCCACAGGACTATCGAAGCCAGGTCGTCCTGCTCGATGCGGCGGCGCAGCGGCTTTCCCGGCCCCAGCAAGTGAAGCTGCCCCACGAATTCCTCGAGCGTCTCGGGCCGCATGCGGTCGGCCAGCGGACGAGGCCCGGCTTCGCGCGGTGAAGCTGATGGCGTTTCGAAAAGGCTCATACGAACGGTCCGGGT
>JBOGJW010000066.1:0-10530 GCA_050745245.1 Terriglobia bacterium
AGTGGCTGACCGTGGCTACCACTGTTCCCTGTTCCCTATTCCCCGTTCTTTTCCTCAAACTGGCGATTGAGCTGCCGAAGCTGCTCCTGGATCGCGGCATTCTGCTGCTGGAGCTGCTGCCGCAGAGCATCGAGCTGGCGAAGGGCCAGGCTGCGCTGCGATTCGGCTTCGCGCCAGTCGCGCCAGAACCGCTGCTGAAACACCGACAACTGCGCCGCCTCGGCAGGATTGACCCTTCGGATTTGAAGGCCGCCCTTGTCCACCCGAATGCTTAAATTCGCGCCACCGCCCGCAACGGAGCCTTCCGCGCGAAGGGGGGAGAAAAGCCCGCCCGCGTGTCGAATGCTCAGGGGGAAGTCAGAGGCCACGGGCCGCGCCGGCTGGGCCATCAGCGCGCTGATGGTGACGGGCAGGCCAGGGGGGAGCAACAGATCCACGTCGCCCCCGCCCGTCACCAGGCGCGAGGGGCCAAACGTCCTGGAGCTGGCGTCGATCCGCGCCAGGATGCGCCCGCGCGCCGTCTCGGCCAGCACCGAGCTCATCGCCTGCAGCAGGCTGATGTTGCCTCCGGCGGTTTCGACGGCGATGCGCCCGTGCGCTCCCGCCACTTGCACGTTGCCGCCCGCCGTGCGTACGCGCACGCTGTTGCCGCACTCTCCCAGGCGAATCTGTCCGCCCTCGGAGATCGCCACTACCGGCCCGGAAGCCGCCTGGAGCGCGATGCTGCCGGCGCCGGTCCGCGCCTCGACAGGCCCGTTCACCACGCCCGCCGTAATGTCCCCGCCCCGCGTCTCCAGGCCGGCTTCGCCATTTACGTTCCCAACCTGGATGCCGCCTCCTCCGCTTTCAATGCGGGCGGCCGCGCCAATATCGCCCAGGTGAATCGCGCCGCCGCCCGTCGAGACAAACACCGGTCCCATGATGTTGCCGGCCGTGATGTCTCCCGCGGCGGTTTGCGCGCGCAGTTGCCCCTGCAGCCGCTCTATCGACAGGCCGCCCTGCCGCGTACTCAGCTCCAGGTTGATCCGGAGCGGAGGCTCGAGATCGAATCGCGCAATGAGGTTTTGAGGCGGGGCGCTGCAGACGAACCGGCCCGTGAGATCGACCCCGGAATCGGTCGGGACTACTTTCAGCTCATAGCCGTTAAGGCAGTTTCGCGCCCGCTCCCGGTTCTCGAGATAGGCTGCAAGGTGAACGCGGCAGCGCACGTGATCCGAGGGGCCGGGCGTAACGTCGACCGAGCCCCGGTCCGCGTGCAAGGCGAGCCATCTGCCGCTCCTGAGGGGGAAATCACAGCGCAAGTCTTCCACCCACGCGCCGCCCTGGCGATGGATCGCGCTTCGAGTGATCGCCGGCCCGCGGGCGCACCAGCCCGCCGCGCTCGCGACTAAGATCGAGATCAGCAGGAATGCCGCTCTCATTGGCACTCCATGCTGGTGTGGGAATTGGCGACCATGCTTCCTCAGTTCGACTCGCACTTGACCGCGGCTCTGCCGCCTGACTTGCGGAAGGGCTTTGAAACTGTGAAAAAATCGACGACGACTGTCATGCTGAGCCCGTTCGCCCTTCCGCTGCGAACGGCCCTGAGCGCAGCGAAGGGGCTCAGGGTAAACTCCGCGAAGCATCCCGGCATTTAAAAAAAGCAAATACGGGGATTCTTCGTCGGTCGCCGCGACGACCTCCTCAGAATGACAAGTGCCTAATTTTTCCAGTCCTTCTTCCGCCCACGGCTATATTCTTCCGGCCCTTCGGGCTCGAAACCGGACACTCTGCGGCCTCACGCCGCGTTTTTGGGGCTGTAGCGGCGCTCGGCGCCTGCCCCGCAGGGCGGGGAGCGCCGAACCAAAATTAAAGACCGGCGGTCATAGACCGCCGCTACAGCGGATTACTGCCCAAGCTGGCGAAGCGCGGCCAGCGCCGTCATGCGCGAGTAGGTATCCGCGCCACCTTCGGCGATACTGCGAAGCATCGGGACGACCGCTCCATCTTTTGCAGCGAGAGCGCGGCGCACCAGGGCGTCAGTAGCCGCCACGCGGACGCCGGGATTCGAATCATCTTGCACCGCGCCGGCCAGCGCGATATCCACCGCGCGGCTCGTTTGAGCGCCCTCTACCGACTGCACGGCTTGCAGACGCACGCCGGCGTTCGGATCGTGCCGCAGAGCGCCGAGCATCGCCTGTTGCACGCCGGGATCGCCGGCCGCGGGCCGCAACGCGTCGAGCGTATCCAGGCGAATGCCCGGGTTGCTGTAATTCTTCATCGCGTCAATCAGCACCCGTCGAATGCGCGGATTGCCGACGGAGCCTTGGAGTGTGACGTGGCGCTCCGCGTCAAGCCCGATGCTGACGCTATTCGTTCCCGGATCGGCCGAAATCTGGGTGATGCCTGCGATGCGGCCAAGCGCAGGCGGCGCGCCACGGTCGCGAGCGGCGAGCGCAGCAGCGGATTCCACGTGCGGGGCGCGTTGCCGGAGCGCCCAGCCTAGAGCGAATCCTGCGATGATCAAAACGCTCGCCGCCAGCACGCGCGAAGGGCGGAGCGCCGCAGGACCCCAGCCCCCCAGCAGGCGACGCCAGCCCGATCGCTCGCGGTCAAGCGCGCCCGCCAGCGCCTGCCTGCAGCTCACAAGCAGCTCGGGGGATGGCTCCGGCGTGGTCCTGAGACCGACGAGCTGTTCCAGACAGCGCGCTTCTTCAAGCGCGTTCCGGCAGTCCGCGCAGAATCCGAGATGATCCTCCAGCGCGTGCCGCTCTGAAGAAGAGAGCTCGTCCCAAAGGTAAATCTCAACGCGGTGCTCGAAATCAGTGCTGCAGCTCATAATTTCTCTTCACGCTTGAGGCGCATCACAGCAGGTCCGCCAGCTCCTCGCGCAATTTCCGCGTCGCCCGGAAGAGGCAGTTCTTCGCCGTCTCTTCAGTGGCCCCAACGCGCTCGCCTATGGCTCGCAGCCGCAGCCCTTCGTAATGCCGCAGCTCAAATACGATCCGCTCGCGCGGGCTGAGGCGCCCGAGCGCCGCCGTCAGCCGCCGATTAATCTCCCGGGATTGCCGCGCGCGCTCCGGATCGAGCTCGGGCCGGTCCTCCGCCACCGTGTGAAAGAACTCCGGCTTTCCGTCGCCGGGCCGCGGCGCTTGAATCTCGGCTTTGCGCTTCTGCCGTCGCAGATGGTCCAGGCAGACGTTCACCACCACGCGATAAATCCACGTAGAAAATTCGGATTGGCCGCGGAATCGGCCCAGTGAGCGGTAGACCTTTAAAAAGACTTCCTGATAGATATCCGCCGCCTCTTCCGAAGAACGCACCATCCGCAGAATGAGCTTCAGCACGTCGCGCTCGTAGAGCCGGACGAGCGATTCGAAGGCAAGGCGATCGCCCGCCTGCGCCCGTGCAATCAGGACCAGCTCGTCCACGGGCGGGGACTGCGCCCGCGGAACGGAATTGCTAGCGGCGAGTTCCAGGCACGCGCCATCCATTGGAACCTCAGTTTACTTAGACGCGGGTTTCGTGGAAATGTGAGCCTGCAGGACGCAGCGCAGCAGAGCCGCAACCAAAGAACGTGTCATCCTGAGCGCAGCGAAGGACCTGCCTGTGTTGAAGGGTCTTCCAGGAAAAAGCAGGTTCTTCGCTTCGCTCAGAATGACAGGCTGGTAAAATGTTTTGCCAAGAAAACAAGAAACTACGGCCTTGCAACGCAGCGCGGCCTTGCGGCCGGCAGCCAAGCGCCATTTTCAGTCATTCCCGCGAAGCTTGTCCTCCGCGCAGGCGGGGGAGCGGGAATCCAGTTGATTAAATGGACCCCCGCTTTCGCGGGGGTGACGCCGCATGGCGCATGCATGATTATTTTCTTCTATGTGTGCGGCTCCCTAGGGTCGCACACAGCGCAAATTGCGCGACGGATGCGCCACCCGCTTGCCCCTCCGGCGGAGCAAGCTCCGCCCCAACACGCTCGCCGCTAAAATTCTTGCCCAAGCGCCCCGCAAACCGCTATTCTTTCGAATGACGGATGCCAGCACCTTGCCGCAAATGTGGCGCCACCAAGACTGAGCCCGTGCGCCATGGATTAACCTATCACCTGACCCGGGTATTGGGTTACCGGCTCCGCAAGTGTTCGCGGTGCCGCCGGCTGCGAGCGCTTCCGCGGGACGCCTTCAGACGTCCACGCGCTCCCGGCGCCGCAGCTCACACGGAGCCGGCCGCAGGGGTTTATGCGGCCGCCCGAGCCGCCGAAGGGTTTGACCCCGACGGTTTCACCGGCTGCCCGCGCTGCGGAAGCCGGGATTTTGCCCGCACGACGCGCAACTGGGCGGAGAGTATCCTGAACCTCGCACCCATGGCGCGCTGCAATCAGTGCCGCAAGCGGTTCGCCTGCCCGAGGGCGTAACCCGACTCATGAATCCCACGCCTTCTCTGAACCGTCGCATCGTTCAATCCGCCGGCATTGTTATGGCGAGCGTGCTGCTCAGCCGCGCGCTGGGTTTTTTCAGGGATTGGACGGTGGCGCAGCAGATCGGCTCAAACGCGATCACCGACGCCTACTACGCGGCGTTCACGCTTCCGGATTTCATTAACTACCTGGTTGCTGGCGGCTCGCTGAGCCTCACGTTCATCCCCGTGCTCACGCGCTGCATCGCTGAGAAGCGCGAAGAAGACGGCTGGCACGTGTTTTCCACTGTCGTCACGCTGATGGGATTACTGCTGCTGGCGGGCATTGCCGTGGGCGAGGTTTTCGCCCCAACCCTGGTGCGTGCGATCGCCCCCGGCTTTCGGGGGCCGGAACGCGAGCGCGTTGTGTTCCTCACCCGGCTCATGCTTCCGGCGCAAATCTGCTTCTACCTGGGCGGAATCCTGAGCGCGGTTCAGTACGCGAAGACGCGCTTTGCAATTCCCTCGCTCGCGCCCGTGTTCTATAACCTGTGCATCATTCTGGGTGGCGTGCTGCTCGCATCGCGGATCGGCATCACCGGATTCGCCGTCGGGGTGCTCGCCGGAGCGTTTCTGGGGAATTTCGCGCTGCAGGTATACGGCGCGCGGCGCGCGGGCGCCAGGTTCTTTCCCAATTTCGACGTGCTGAATCCCGATTTCAAGCTCTTCGTCAAGCTGAGCGTCCCCATCATGCTGGCCCTTTCAATCATCTTCACCGATGACTGGATCATCCGCTGGTTCGGCTCCTACCTGGTTCCGGCGTCGATCACCTGGCTGACCTACGCCAAGACGCTGATGCGGGTTCCGCTCGGCATCCTGGGGCAAGCGATCGGAGTGGCCTCTTTCCCGTTCCTGGCGCAGCTCTATTCCGAAAGGCGATTCGAAGAGCTGAACCGCGTCATCAACGCCACGCTGAAGGGCGTGCTTTTGCTGCTGATTCCGGTCTCGGCGCTGGCCATCGCCGAGAAATCGCCCCTGGTGTGGTTCGTCTTTTCGCACACGCGGATGCACGCAGCGGACTTGCGCGCCACCGCGGCGACGCTCGGAATGTTCTCGATCGGCATGTTTGCCTGGGGCGCGCAGAACATCCTCTCGCGGGGATTCTACGCCGCGCGCGATACCATCACTCCCGCCGTGGCGGGCACCGCAATGACGTTCCTGAACCTGCCCGTCTATTGGATTCTCTGCCGCGAGCTGCAGCACCTGGGCCTCGCGCTCGCAAGCTCGATTGGCGTGATCGTCTATTGCGTGATCCTCTTCGTTCTGCTAAACCGCCGCACCCACAATGCGCGAGGGGCAGGGCTGCTCAAGTTTTTCTTCAAAGTGGCCGCTGCGGCCGGGCTGGGCGGATTGATCTGCTTTAAGGTAGTGAGGGAGATGGAGAATCTGGTGGCCTGGCATTCCACGCACGGGGCGCTCGTGGTGCTGGTGGTGGCGAGCCTGGCGGGGCTGCTGGCGACTATTCTGCTGGCCTTCGCGTTTCGAATCCGCGAGCTGAATTCTTACCTGCGGAAATTGAAGGCGTGGTAGCAAGCGCCGGCGATTTTCACCCCCGCAGCGCTCTCGCATGATCTTCGACCTCGACAGCGCCGCGGTAATTCTTGTTGGCCGTCAGGACGGGCCGAGGTTGGACGCGTTATCGCGTCACTCGGATTATTTGGTATACCTGTCTGATCGACACTATGCCGGGGAAATTTGACAGGCTGGCATCTGTAGCATAGATTGCCTTACTGAAACAGGAGGACACTGATCCAACTATGCTCGACCTCGGATTTGTTCGGGACAACCTGGCGCTGGTGCGGCGCAAACTCGAAGAGCGGGGCGTGCCGGACCTCCTGGGCAACTTCGAGGAGGCCGACCGCGAGCGAAGGCGCGTGCTGGTGGAAGCGGAAAATCGCAAGGCGCGCCGGAACAAAGTTTCCGATGAGATCGCCAGTCTGAAAAAGCAGAAGCAGGACGCCTCTCCTTTGATCGCCGAAATGAAGGAGCTGGGCGTGGAGATCGCCCGGCTTGATAAGGACGCCTCGTTGCACGACGAAGCGGTGCGCGAGATGCTTGAGCGCCTGCCGAACCTGCCGCACGAATCAGTCCCGGTGGGAAAAACCGCCGAGGATAACCGCGAGGTGCGACGCTGGGGCGAGCCGCGAAAGTTCGATTTTCAGCCGCTGCCGCACTGGGAGCTTGGTCCCGCCCTCGGGATTCTTGATTTCGATCGCGCTGCCAAGATCAGCGGAGCGCGGTTCGCCATCTATTATGGCGTGGGGGCGAAGCTTGAGCGCGCGCTCGCCAATTTCATGCTGGATCTTCACACGCGCGAGCACGGCTACACCGAAGTCTTTCCCCCATTCATCGTCAATTCCGCGACGCTTTACGGCACCGGACAGCTTCCCAAATTCGCCGCCGACCTCTTTAAGCTCGAAGGGACAGATTACTGGCTCATTCCGACGGCCGAGGTTCCCGTCACCAATCTTTACCGCGACGAAGTGCTCGACGCGGGGCGGCTGCCGGTGAAATTTTGCGCCTGGACGGCGTGCTTTCGCAGCGAGGCCGGCTCGTATGGAAAGGACACGCGCGGGCTCATCCGGCAGCATCAGTTCCAGAAAGTGGAGTTGGTGAAATTCGCTCTTCCGGAGCGCTCCTACGACGAGCTCGAAAGCCTCACGCGCGACGCGGGCGAGGTGCTGGAGCGGCTCAACCTGCCCTATCGCGTGGTCGCGCTTTGCACCGGCGACATGGGTTTCAGCTCCGCAAAGACCTACGATCTTGAAGTGTGGCTGCCCTCGAGCGGCGGCTATAAAGAAATATCCTCCTGCTCCAACTGCGAGGCGTTCCAGGCGCGCCGGGCAAACCTCCGCTTCCGGCGAGGACGCGCTAAGAGCGAATTCCTTCACACCCTGAACGGCAGCGGGGTCGCCGTCGGGCGCACATGGCTCGCCATCCTGGAAAATTATCAGCAGGCTGACGGCTCGGTGCTGATACCCGAAGCCCTGCGGCCCTACCTTGACGGGCTCGATCGGATCACGCCCGATGCGCCGAACCCGGCCCAGTAGAATTGGATCGACAATCTTTTTCACTGGGTGGCGCTATAAAAAACCGGAGTTTCCACACACGCGCTACAGGCCGTCGTATTGCGGCCCATCGCCACCCTCCGGGCACACCCACGTGATGATCTGGTACGGATCCTCGATGTCGCAGGTTTTGCAGTGGACGCAATTGGACGGGTTGAGCTTCAGGCGCCTGCTGGAGCCGTCCGCGTTCTCTTCCATTTCGTAGACGGCGGCGGGGCAGAAATGCTGGCACGGGTTCCCGTATTCGCGGACGCAAATATTGTTGCAGACGTTGAAATCCGCGATCTTGAGGTGAGACGGCTGATCCTCCTCGTGGTGTGCGCCGGAGTGGTAAACATCCTCGAGCTTATCGAACGTCAGCACGCCATCCGGCTTGAAGCGATCAGAGCTCCCGGCGGCAGACGCGGACTCCGCCAGCATGCGCATGTGCGTGTGATCCGGCTGAGAACACCTTCGGGCGCGAAGCCCGCGCCCGCCCGTAACGAGCCCGAGCGCGGCGTGAGCCATCCCCCGCCACATTCCTCCCTGGAATCCCTGGCGATAATTCCGCACGCGCCAGAGCTCGCGGCCCGCCCAGCTCGCCTTCCAGGCGCGGTCGAAGCTTTCCAGCCGCGCCCGTGAGACGTCGCCCGCCGCGAGGGCTTCGTATGTGGTTTCAGCGGCGAGCATGCCGCTCTTCATCGCCAGGTGAATGCCCTTCAGCCGCTGTGAGTTCAGGAGCCCCGCCGAGTCGCCGATGATGAGCGCGCCCTCGCAAAGGGTCGGGATTACGGAGAAGTAGCCGCCCTCAGGAATCGTTTTCGCGCCGTATCGCAACATGCGGCCGCCCGCTAGCAGCGCCGCGAGCTTCGGGTGCGTTTTCCACCGCTGGAAGGCTTCGTAAGGGTCAAAGCGCGGGTCGTCATAATCAAGTCCTACAACGAGGCCCAACGAAAGCTGGGTTTCCGACGGCGCGTAGATGAAGCCTCCGCCGAACTGATGGCTGCCGAGCGGCCAGCCGGCCGTGTGGACCACCTGGCCCGGCTGAATGCGTCCCGCTGGAATTTCCCAAAGCTCTTTCAGGCCTAGGGCGTACGTTTGCGGGTTCGGCTGCGCGCCGGCGCTGAATCTCGATGTAAGCTGCTTGCTGAGCGAGCCGTGCGGACCTTCCGCCAAGATGGTGATCTTCGCCCGCAGCTCATATCCAGGCTGAAAGTTAGGCTTCGGACGCCCCTGGCGGTCCACTCCCTTATCCTCCGTGCGGACGCCCACCACGCGCTCGCCCTCGCACAAGACTTCCATTCCCGAGAACCCCGGAAACAGGCTGACGCCCGCGCGCTCGGCGCGCTCTCCAAGCCACTTCGTGAAGCGGTTGAGCGAGATGATGTAGTTGCCGTGGTTGCGGAGAAACGGCGGATTTACTGGAAGCTTAAACTGACTTCGCCGGGTGAAGTAGAAGACCGAATCCGCGCTGACGGGTGCGCCGAGCGGCGCGCCCTGAGCCTCGAAATCCGGAACCAACTCGCGCAGGGCGCGCGGGTCCAGCACCGCGCCGGAAAGCGAGTGGGCGCCAATCTCGGCGCCTTTTTCGACCACGAAGATTCTCTCCGGCGCCAGCACGGGCGCAGCTCCCGGAGCCGGCGCGCCAGATTTGCAAAGCTCCGCCAGGCGAAGAGCGCAACTGAGCCCCGCGGGCCCCGCGCCCACAATCAGAACGTCCGCTTCCAGTTTTTCGGCGTCCATCGTATTTGATCGGCGTCAGGCGGAGGGGCGGGAGAACTGACGAGCGCTCGGAAGAGAGGGGTAGCGCAGCGAGGCAGAGCCGCAACCAAGCCGCAACTGGATGAAACTGTCATTCTGAGCGAGGTCGCCGTGACGACCGAGAGAAGAATCCCCGTATTTTTCAAGACCCAGCGAAATGCCGGGATTCTTCGCTGCGCTCTGCATGACACACGGCGGTAAATCCTTGGTATTCAGCAAGCCGGAATCTCGCCCCCGGCGCCGCGTGTCATGCCCAGCATTGGCAGCCGAAGGCTGTGGACGCTCAGAATGACAGGTTCCAAAATGTTTGCCAAAAAAACAAGAAATTACGGTGCGATGCAGCCCTCCGCTTTGAGGTCTGCGGCCTGTGTCCCGGGCCCAGGGCAAAAGCCGCGGACCTGAAAACGCAGGTCCGCGCTACGCCCACCGGCCTACTCCGGCAGGGTTGCCAACTGCTGCTTCACCGAATCCTCAAGATATGCGTCGGAGCCATTCTGCTGAATCAGGCGCTGATAGATGGCGCGCGCCTCGGCAGGCTGAGACGCCCTCTCAACATTCGCCAGCGCCAGCCATGCCATGGCCGCCGGGACCGATCGCGTGGGGTGCACGGTGAGTTCACGGAACGTCTGCTCGGCTTGTGGGAGCTTGCCGGCGCGCGCAAGCTCGTCGCCCAGAGCGAATTTCGCAAGCGATGCGATCTCCGCGTCGGACGCGCCCGCCGCTTGCCGGAGCGTCTTCAACGCCGCGGATGTGTTCCCCAACTCGGCCTGGCAGAGGCCGACATGGTAACGCGCAATTTCGGCGGCTTTCTGCCGGGGATACTTTTCGACCACCTGGCTGAAATCCTGAAGAGCCGCTTTGTATTTGGCTTCGTCGGTGGGGTAGACCGCGCCGCCCGGGCCAAGCGCGTCCTGCGGCGCGGCGCCCACATACGCATTAAAGGTCTCGAGGCCTGAGCCGAGCAGCGCGTTCGCGGTGACGTCCTGCGCGCGCTCATGCCGCTTCCAGGTATTCACCGCCAGGAATACCACAATCGCCGCAAGCACTACGCCGATGATCTTGGCGTAGTGCCTTTCGGCGAACTCCAAGAAGTCGTCGTAGTAGACCGACAGAAACGGGTCTTTCTTGAGTTCCTTACGCGTCAGTTTCGACACAAGCTATTCCTTCCCTCCGCACGCGACGAAGCCCCAAAAGCGTGATATTGAAGTTCCGAGGCTCTCCACGATGGCTGGCGGAGCGAATGCCGCTCCGCTGATTCTGCCTATAATTTATCAGCCCACGCTCGAAATCTCAACCTGCG
>JBOGJW010000067.1:0-8428 GCA_050745245.1 Terriglobia bacterium
GTTACCCATCTTGCTCTTTTCATGATGAACTCCTTTCTTAGGTTTCAGAGCGCCCACATGAGCGCCCCACTGGTGGTTCGGTATACCGGCTTGACTATGGCACGCGATATGCCAAACCTGTTGACGCGTAACCTGCTTAGAATCAGCAGGTAATTGAGCAGTCAATTGACGGAAGTGCAAAACTTTGCACTTCTTGTGCGCTTAAACTTCACTTTCAATTGACCCAGCCGGGAGATCACGAGGGCCTTGGGGGTGGCTCGCCCGCTCCCTCCCGGCAGGATCACTTACCTGCGCGCCACGTGTTACAGCAATCTCCCTGCCAACGGCATTAAATCGAAAAAACCCAGTAGAATCAGCCCCGCGCGAGTCTCGCCTCAAGCTGAATGTGCAAAACCACCGTATGGAGTGTGCAAAGGTTTGTTCCGGCGGTGATGCGGCGGCACAATCCGCGCGACTAAAGGCGCGACTGGCTGGGGTGGATCAGAGCAGAATATGCAAAATCGTTGCCCGTCGCCGGCGTGATGCCAATACGCTCGCGGCGCGGGGCGCGCTCGACAACCGAAGCATCGACCTCGACCGCAACGGATTTCTGGAGCATCTCTACGGAGAGAACGAGCCGGAAGGCGCCCTTCCAGCGCACCAGGATCCCCTCCGCGCCTTCGAGTGGTCCTGCCTTCACGCGCACCCAATCGCCACATTTCAAGAAGGGGTGCGGTTCCGCATGCACCGGGTTCTCCACCGCCCGCCTGACAGCTTCGATTTCTTCGCAGGGAATCACCGCGGCGCGCCCGCCGGCCGCCACGATGGAGTGCACGCCCGGCGTAGTGAGGAGCTGCAGCTGCCGCTCCATGCCCCCGTGCACAAACACGTAACACGGAAATAGCGGCAGCGAGAGTGTCTTCAGGCGGTCTTTCCAGCGCCGGGTGCTTTCGTACAACGGCAAAAAGATGTCGAATCCTTTGCCGGCGAGCATATCGCCCACCATTTTCTCGTGCTGATGCCGCGTGTAAAGCGCGTGCCACCGGGCATCCGGTTCCGGGCTGAGGCTGTATTCAGATGTGATCAGATTTTGCATATAGCTCCGCCCTGTGACTTACGGGAGGCTTCCCCCTCCTCACCGGTAAGCCCCGGGGGCCAAACCCCCGGCCGGGTGAAAACTCGTTCAGCGCGCTGCGTCTGGCGCGCTGTGGCGGCGGTGTCATCACCGCCGGCCCTTTTTTCGATCACTACGGCGATGAGGAGATCGCCGCTGCAGCCCTCACGCGCGGGCGGCGGTTCCGCGGGCCGGCTTTGCGCGGGCGAACTTGAATCGCGAGATCGCCGCGCTGAGCCTGTGCATGCCCTCGGCCTCGCTACCAGAAACGCTCCGCACAACCAAACCCTGGCAGAGAATCTGGCCAGGCGCCTCGCCGCTGATGGCGCTCGGCAGCGTCAGCGCCATTTCGATGGTCGCCTGCGGGCGCAACCGGCACGCCGCCTGAAACAGCACGCCGGACTCGCTGATATTGAGCGTGGTGCCTTCGTGCCACGTCTCTTCACCCTTCTCGCGAAAACGAATGGGAAGCTGCAGCACGAAGCGCTGCGCGCGCTTTGCGAGCGTTCGTCTCTTCCGCGCCGCGTCCGCGTGGTCCCGCGAGGCCCGTCTCAAACTCGCTGGGAGCTTTCCATCGCGAGGCCGAGTTTCGCGCAGAGCACCGGATTTTCTCGATCTCATCAGATAAACCTTCGCCCTGTGACTTACAGAGCGCAGGTTTCCTGTAAGCCTAAAATTGTTTGCGCCAAGCCTCACTTCAGCTTGCTGCGCGAAGATCAATTCGCACACGGCAAGCTCGAACGGACGGGTGCGTACTACTACGCGCACACTCCATCGGGGTGTCCGGCCCAGCAGCTTTTTTCAGCTAGTTTTGGGAATAGTTTCCAGAAAGACGTGAATAACCGCCGCCCTTGGTACCCCCCAAAACCCTCCCCGCCCCTCCGCGACAACAGCCTCACATCAGCTTATCCACTTTACGCGATTTTACGGGCTCCGCAATAGGTCGAAGGTGCTAGTGATCTCCGCCGACGAGTGCCATATAAGGCTTTGCCAATAGTCAGTTAATGTATGGCTCGCGTGGATTTCCCGGCGGGTGGCGCACACACGGCCGCTTTTGCAATGTGTGCGGTTGCCCAGAGGGCGCACACGCCGCAAAATGCGCGATGTACGCGCCCCCCCATTGGAAGGCATTTTCAGCTTGGTCCAGCCTCAGTCCTCATTCACGAGGTTATGCGAGATTGCGAACAGAGCCAGCTCGACGCGGTTTGAGACGCCGAGCTTGTCGAAGAGGTTGGTGATGTGGTGCTTCACGGTGTGCTCGCTGAGGGAGAACTTCTGGGCGATCTCTTTGTTGGCGTACCCGCCGACGATGGCGCTCAGCATCTGGAGCTCGCGAGCGCTCAACCCGAATGTTTTTCGCGGCGTCTTTTCGGCAGCAGGAGGTATAAGGCGCCGCAGGGCCTCAACGAGGTCGGAAACCATTTCGTGACCTACCCAGAAGCGGCCCTGCACGACGTTGCGGATGCCCTCGCACAGCATCGCGCTGGTGGACCCCTTCAGCACGACACCGCGTGCGCCCAACTGAATCGCCTGCACCATCTCGGTCTTCTCGATTGACGCCGTTAGGACGACCGTGCGGAGGTCCGGTAAGGAGGCGGCCAGCTCGCGCAGGGTTTCCATGCCGGAGCCGAGTGGCATGGCGAGGTCGAGCAGGAGAACGTCGGGTTTGAGTTCGGCGGCGAGCCGGGCGGCCTGATTCCCGTCGGGAGCCTCGCCTACAACGCGGAAATCGGGTTCGGCTTCGAGCACTCGGCGCAGGCCATCGCGGAAAATGGCGTGATCGTCCGCAATGAGCAGGTGAACTTTATCAGCATCAAGCACCATAGTTTGCGACCGGGAAAAGGACCTCGAGTGAAGCTCCGCCCTGCAGAGAGGACTCGATCGCCAGCTCGCCGTGAATTATCTTGACGCGCTCTCCGATCACCCTCGGCAGCTTGCCGGCGCTTTCCAACTCCGTTTGCGTCAGCCTGCCCGCGAACCCAAACCCTCGCCCATCGTCCTGAACGATCAGTCTGTAGCAGCGCCCGTTGAGCCCCAGGCGGATGGAGACGTTGCGCGCCGCGCTGTGTTTCCGCACGTTGGCAAGCGCTTCCAGCACGATTAGCGCAAGCTCGCGACAGACGCTGGAGGGCAGCTCCACGTCCGTGATTTCGGGCGAAAAGGTCGCGCCGATGCCCGTCTCCTGCTGAAAACGCTCCACCAGCTCCTCGACCGAGCCCAGTAGACCGGTGGGGCCGAGGTCGCGGAACTTGAATTTCTGCATCAGCTCGCGGACGCCGGAGATCTCCTGGCGCATGAGCTTCTGAACTTCGGCGATTTCGCCCGCCAAGCTCGCGTCACCGCCAGTTGCGGCGCGCCGGCGCAGCAGCTCCAACCGCATCTCGAGGCCGCTCAGCGACTGGATGATGCCATCGTGCAGCTCTCGGGCGATATGGCGGCGTTCCGCGGCGCGGACCCGCGAGCGCAGCCGGCGGAAGCGATATGTTCCGTAAAATCCGGGAGCGAGCTGGCTGACTAGGGAGGCGAGCACGCGCAACTCCGCTTCGGGACGCAGCCGCGGGCGGGGATTGAACAGGAAAAGGTGGCCCGACCAGTCCTCGCCGGTCGAAAACTTTGCGCCAAAGATGCTGCGGAAGCCATGCTGATTGCAGAGCGAAGCCGGGGGCGCCCAAGCTGGATTTTTGACGGCCCGGCCGGGGCGCAAGGACAGACGTGCGCCGCGCGATGTGGGGAAGCGCCAGGCCGGGGCGGGAACCGGGAAAAAATAGCCCGCTCCGCGCGGTGGCGGGAGCACGGAAAGCTTCGCCGCCACCGGCCGCCCGCGTGCGCCGCTCGCGGCTTCCCAAAGGTACACGTGCTGAGCGTCATTTTCGTGAAGCGCTACGGCGAGGCGCTCCGCCCCGAAGTGGGCGAGAAAGGCGGCGAAGGCCTGATCGAGCGCGCCGCTCAGGTCTGCACGGACCCAGGCTCGGGGAATTATTGTCCGGGCGGCGAGGCTCTGAAGTCTGCTTCTGCGGAAGTGCTCGAGCGCGTAGCTGAGGAGCGTGGCCAGGCACATCAGGCCGATCGCCGCTCCCGCTGCAGGATTTAAGTGCACTGTGAGCCTGGGAACCGCCGGATGTTCACCGTGGAAAAGCGACTCCACCGCGACTTCCGATAAGAGGAGCAGCGCCGCCGCCGCCGCCGTTGCCGCAGTCTCCCAAAAACCCCAGCGATACGCCGCGGCGAGCGGAGGGAAGAGCATCAGCAAAACGAATGCGAGGCCCGGGGGCGCAGGCGCCAGGAGATAAAGGGCCAGCGGCCAGCAGATATCGGCGGCGTGAAGCAGCAGGCTGAAAAGCGGCGGGGGGGCCGGTTGAATGCCGGATGCGGCAAGGGCGCCAACGCTGTAGACCAGGTAAACGCCGGGCAGCAGCGAACCTGTTCCGAACAAGTCGGGACTGAGGAAAGAGCCTGCAAAAAGAACAGAACCCAGCCCCACGCGCGCCAAGGCAACGGAGCACTCCTGCGTGCCGACCGAGGGCCAGACGGGTAGCGCTGCAGCCCAACCCGCCAACCGTGCGGGCACAGAAACGGTCCCGGAACCCATGCTCTCCCCCCTCCTCTGAGGCCGCAACGGGGCGTCATCCATTCAAAATAAGCTGGAGGCCGCGACCGGGAGAGCACGTCCGGCCGGCGAAGCCGCGCAGATCACCTTTTCGAGCTGTGTGGGTGCACGAACGTTGATCTTCAGCGCTGGGGCGCACACCCTTGTTACTGGGTTTACATTCTTGCCTATAGAACGTCGGCTGTCAAGAATTTGTAACCCGAGTAACCTTATGCCTCAGTTTCGGGCACGTAGAGGCGGCTTTACGCCGCCATCTTTGGGCTGGCGGGATAAACGGGCCGCTACGTTCGCACCCGAAACTGAGGCATTATCGAGTAACAGAAAACAGTGCAGACGGAAGCAGGTAAGTGGCGAGCGGTGGATCACTGCACAGCGGTCGCCTCGATTTCAACGAGCATTTCAGGATCAACGAGGCGAGCGACGCCGATGAGGCTGGTGGCGGGATGGATTTGACCGAAGAATTCGGCGTGGGCCTTGGCGACTTCCTGCCAGCGGTCGATTTCGGTGAGAAAGATCCGCGTCCGCACCACGTGCTCAAGGCCGAGGCCCAGCCGCTTGAGCGCGTTTTCGATGTTGCGGATTGCTTGAACCGTCTGGGCGTAAGCATCGCCGGGGGCCAAAACCTTTCCCGACGGATCGGTCCCGGTGGTGCCGGAGACGTAGACTGCGTCGCCGGCTTGCACGGCGCGGGCATACCCGGCGAGCGGCTCCCAGGGCGTACCTGAAAAGATTTTATTGCGCTTGATCTTCACGGCTCCCTCCCTTTTTCGCCTTTTGAAAACGATGACGCTCGCGCGCGGCAAGGCTGAGGCGGCGCCGGCGGCGCGCGAGCGCCTCGCGGTAGCGGCGGCGCTCCTCCGGCGTGCGAGGCAACAGCGGCGGCACCGGAGCTGGTCTGCCCGCCGCGTCCACCGCCACGTAGGTAAAGAACGCAGAGCTGGTCTGGCGCCGCTCTCCTTGGATGTCATCTTCCATGAAGACGTTGACCTCAACCTCCATCGAGGTGCGAAAGGCGCGCGTGACGAACGCCCGCAATTGGATGATCTGCCCGACGCGAATCGGGTGCAGGAAATCCAGCCGGTCCACCGACGCCGTCACCACCTGCGCGCGTGAGTGGCGGTGCGCGGCCACCGCTCCCGCGATGTCCATCAGGTGCATGACCTTGCCTCCCAGGATATTGCCCAGCGGGTTCGCATCATTCGGGAGCACCACCTCCACCATCTCGACCTTGGATTCGGCAACCGGTCTTCCGCTCAGCTTTGGCATCCGCAATCCCAGTGTACTCCGCTTTGATTTCCTGTATGGCCGCCGCCATGGCGGCGGCCCGCGCGCTGCCGGCGCTACATACGCTCCGGGACCTCGATACCGAGCAGTTGCAGCGTACGGCATAGCGTTTCGCCGGCGAGGTGGGCGAGGAAAAGCATGAACGCTTGCCGCGCCGGGTCCGATTCCGGGAGAATCCGGTAGTGATGATAAAAATTATTGAATGTCTGGGCCAGCTTGAACGCGAATTTCGCCAGGATCGCCGGCTCTTCCGCCCCCACCGCCTGCTCGACGGACAGCTCAAGTTGAGCGCAAAGGAACGCCAGCTCCCAAAAGGCAGGATGCGCGGCGTCGTTCAGAAAGGGCCGCAGGTCGCTGGCGCTAAGCGCGCTCGCCGCGCGCTCCGGATCGCTCTCCGTGTGGGCTTGCCGGAACTTACGCAGGATGTTGCGTGCGCGAACCACGGTGTACTGAAGGTAGGGCCCGGTTTCGCCCTCAAACGCCAGCGCTTCCTTAAAATCGAAGGCAATACGCGTGCGGCGCGTGTACTTCAGCAGAAGATAGCGCAAAGCACTCACGGCGATCATTCGCGCGCTGCGCTCCTGCTCGCCGGGGTCCAGTGTGATTTCGCGCGACCGGATTTCCTCAAGCGCGCGGCGGATGAGCGCGTCGATCAGGTCATCGGCCTTCACACCCAGGCCCTTTCTCCCCGACATTTCTACCATGCCCGAGCGCGCCGCCGATGCGCCGCCAGCGATCTCGGCGACGCTCTCGGGGGCAAGGCCAACAACTTCGTAAGCGAAGTGATGCAGGCTGGCTGCCTGCGCCTCGTAGCCGAGCGTCAGAAACGCGCGACGGACGACTTCCTGCAGGTACGATTGCCGCGTATCGATCACGGCGAAAGCCGTGCTGCCATGCCCGAATGCCGGCGCCGGGCTTTCCCCTCCGGCCGAGGTGCGCCACACTTCCTTCCCGTCCGGATAGCGGTGAAAGCGAGCGTACTGGAAGTCTTTTCCCAGCAGGTCGAATTTCCAGAGGTGATAGGCGATGTCTTTGCCGACGTAAGTCACCGTGCCATTCGACCGGACGATGATCTTCACGTCCTCTTCGCCCGGCTCGCCGTTTTCCCCTTCGGGCACGGCGTCCTCGAGCGCCATTACCCAGCAGCCCGCGTTTTTCCCGGACTTCTCAAGGTGGATGGCTCCGGATTTTTTCATCAGCTCGAAGGCGTGCTGCCAGAATTTGAGGTGCAGGATTTCGCTTTCCTCGACCAGAAGATCATAGGTCACGTTGATGCGGAGCATCGTCTCAAGGTGCAACCGGGAGATGGCGGTCGAGACCACCTCCGCAATCTGCGCCAGCTCGCCCTCGCCTTCTTCGATCGCCTTCAGAGTTTCGGGTCTCCGCGCCAGCAGCTCGGGCTGCGATTCATATTGCTGGAAGACGCGCGCGTAGAGGTCCCAGCAGTAGTAGTCGAAGCGCCGGCCCGAGGCGCCCTCTGCCAGCGCTCTCACTTCGCTGAGCGATTTCTTTTCCAGGCAGACCAGGCCCACGACGACGTCGGCTACCTGCGCGCCGGTGTTGTCGATATAGTTCTGAACCTCAACGTCTCGCCCCTGGAACCGCAGCAGCCGGGCGAGGGTATCGCCCAGCGCGGCGTTGCGCAGGTGGCCGATGTGGGCCGCCTTGTTGGGATTGATGCTGGTGTGCTCCACGAGCACCTTCCCAGAAACCGCCGAGCGGGCGGCGGACTCGCCGCCTGTGCGCAGCGCCTGGAGGCGTGAGACCAGCGCGGCGCGGTCGAGGTGCAAGTTGATGTACCCCGGGCCCGCGATGCTGGCGCGCTCGACGCCCGGGATCGGCAGCAGCTCGGCTACAACGCGTTCGGCAATTGCGCGGGGCGGCTGCCGGAGCTGCCGCGCGAGGTCGAAGCACGCGGTGATCGAGACCTCGCCCATCTCCGCTGAAGGGGGAAATCCCAGCGCGGGCTCCTTCACGTCTACGCCAAAGAGCTTTTTGACGGCCGCGCCGAACCGCTCGCGCACAGATTGTTGGATATCGAGATACAAGATGTTGCTGCTCCAGGCGCGTCAGGCCATAGGCAAAGCGCGGTAGCGCTAACCTGCGGGGTCAAGTTGCATGTTCCCTAGATCCCCTTTTTCCACCGCTCGCGAAACGTCTGCGCGGCTAAGGCGGGGAAGTCGCGGCCGTCTGTCCAGCGAGACACCGGGAAGAACGGAACCTTTTGCATCCAGCCTCCACGCGCCCACACCTTTTGTCCGATGCGCGCGAGGCTGCCTCCCAGCGCGTAAGCACGGGGATTCTTCATTATCCAGGCCCAGAATCGCATGGAGGCGCGCTCTCCGCGCGGCGCGTGACCAGCATTTTCCGAGCCGCTTTCCCGCTGCGCCTTGCCTCGCAAGTGCAGCAGCAGGTCCGGGATGTTGATCTTCACCGGGCAGACT
>JBOGJW010000068.1:0-3986 GCA_050745245.1 Terriglobia bacterium
TCTCTCGCCCTATTTCGTCACCGACCCCGAGCGCATGGAGTGCGTGCTCGAGAACGCGGTGATCCTGATCCACGAAAAGAAAATCAGCTCGATGAAGGACCTGCTGCCGCTCCTCGAGCAGATTGCAAAGTCCGGCAAGCCGCTGCTGATCATCGCCGAAGAAGTCGAGGGCGAAGCCCTCGCGACGCTGGTGGTCAACAAGCTTCGCGGGACGCTGCAGTGCTGCGCGGTAAAGGCGCCGGGCTTCGGCGACCGCCGCAAAGCCATGCTGGAGGACATCGGCATCCTCACGGGCGGCAAGGCGATTTCCGAGGACCTCGGCATCAAGCTCGAAAACGTGAAGCTTGAAGACCTCGGCAAGGCCAAGAAGGTGACGGTGGACAAAGACAACACCACGATCGTCGAGGGCGCCGGCAAGACGGGCGACATCGAAGGCCGGGTGAAGCAGATCCGCACCCAGATCGATGACACCACGTCCGACTACGATCGCGAGAAGCTCCAGGAGCGGCTTGCGAAACTGGTGGGCGGCGTCGCTCAGATCAAGGTGGGCGCGGCCACCGAGACCGAGATGAAAGAAAAGAAGGCGCGTGTCGAAGACGCCATGCATGCCACCAAGGCGGCCGTTGAGGAAGGCATCGTTCCCGGCGGCGGCGTCGCGCTGGCCCGCTCCATCCCTTCGCTGGAGAAGCTCAAGGCGGAAGGCGATGAGCAGATCGGCATCGATATCGTGAAGCGCGCGCTCGAAGAGCCGCTGCGCATGATTGCCCAGAATGCCGGGCACGAAGGCGCGGTGGTGGTGGAAAAGGTGCGAAGTAACCAGAACATTAACTACGGCTTTAACGCACAGACGGAGACCTACGGGGACCTCGTTGAGGCGGGCGTGATCGACCCCACCAAGGTCGTTCGCACCGCGCTTCAGAACGCGTCTTCCATCGCTTCACTCATGCTCACGACCGAAGCCCTGGTGAGCGAGTTTCCTGAAAAGGAAGAAAGAGCTCACGCCGGCGGACCCGGAGGCCCGGGCGGTATGGGCGGCGGCATGTACTAAAGGCAAACCAGAAGGCAGAAAGCAGACGGCAGTAGTTAGAAAGCCGAAGGCCGAAAGCTGGAAGCAAAAGCCGAGCCTGGACAGGGCGGGGAATTATTCCCCGCCCTTTTTTTGTGTGCAACGTCCGACTATAAGAGGGTAGCCCGCTAGCGCGGGTGGCGCATGCATTGCGTTTTCTGCGATGTATGCGCTCAGGAGGGTCGATCCGTGGGCAGGAGGCAATCGCCGTCGAGACAGCGCAGAGTCTCCGCGTTTGAGACTCTGCTGACTTTCCGAGGGCGGCAGGAAAGGCCGGGGAGTTACACAACAATTCCGCGCCACACACTGCAATCATCCATATCTGGGCAAATCACCAATCGCAAACCACCAAATAAAAAAAACTGTCTCGTCCGTCCCGTTCATCTCCATTCCGCTATCTCTTGTGCCACACTGGGCGGGAGAGCACGAGCATGGACAAGGAGCCGATAGCGCAACGCAGCCTTGCGGCGGCAAACAAAGGCCGCTTACAGTCATTCCCGCAAAAGCGGGAATCCATCATCTGTAAAATACCCCAGCTTTCGCGGCGGTGACACTGGGTGTTTTTTCGGAACGAAGCCTATTGATTATTGAAAACAAACAACATTAAAAAGTTGTAATGATTAACGATTTCGCCTCAATTGGAGGGAGCCATTTTGAGAACGCGGAAAACGGTTGCGGCAGCCGGACTGCTCGTGGCCCTTGCCTTTGCCGTCGGCGCCTCTAATACTGCTGGCCATCCGCTCGCCGAGGCAACCCACGCCGGGGGCGGCCGGCAATCGGGAACCTCCTGGCTATACGGAGGCGGTCCCGCGCAGGAGCACTATTCGCCGTTGAGTCAGATCAACCGTTCCAACGTGAGCCGTCTCCGGGTTGCATGGGCTTACGACACAGGAGAAAAGAGCCCTGGATTTTATGGTCTCGAGACCACACCGCTGATTGTTGACGGAGTGCTCTATGGTGTGACTCCTTCAGAAGGGATATTCGCCCTCGACGCAGCCACCGGTAAACTCCTGTGGAGCTTTGACTCGGGTGTTAAGGGAACCCAGCCGGACCGCGGTTTGGCCTATTGGGCGAGCGGCGGCGACAGGCGCATCTTCGCCGGCGTGATGAATTTCGTATATGCGCTCGATGCGGCCACTGGCAAGCCGATCGCTAGCTTTGGAAACGACGGCCGCATTGACCTGCGCCAAGACCTCGGCCGCGATCCCTCTTCCGTCAGCATCGCGCTAACGAGCCCCGGAATCGTTTACAAGGACTTGCTGATCGTCGGCGGCGAGGAACCGGAAACGCTGCCTTGCGCTCCGGGTGACATTCGCGCCTACGACGTTCGCACCGGCAAGCTGCGCTGGTCATTCCACACGATTCCGCATCCGGGGGAGTTTGGATACAAGACGTGGCCGAAGAACGCCTGGACGTATGCGGGCTCGGCCAACAATTGGGCCGGCATGGCGCTCGATGCGAAACGCGGCATCGTCTATGTGCCCACCGGCTCCGCCGCCTCAGATTTTTATAAGGCGAATGAGCTCGGCAATGATCTTTTCGCCGATTGCCTCATCGCCCTCGATGCCCAAACGGGCAAAATGCTTTGGTATTTTCAGGGCGTCCGGCACGACCTCTGGGACCGCGATTTCCCCGCGCCGCCGGCGCTTCTGACGGTGGATCGCGACGGCGGGAAAATCGACGCGGTCGCTCAGACCACCAAGCAGGGATTCGTGTACCTCTTCAATCGCATCACCGGCCAGCCGCTGTTTCCGATCAAGTACCGCAGGTATCCGCCCAGCACGGTGCCGGGAGAAGTGGCCGCGGCCGAGCAGCCCTTGCCCGCCGCGCCCGCCCCCTACGCCCGCCAGCTCCTTACCGAATCCCTTCTGACGCGCCGAACCCCTCAGGCTCACGAATGGGCCGTGAAGCAGTTCGAGAATTTCATAAGCAAAGGCCAATTCGTGCCCTTCCGGGTTGGCAGGCCCACAGTTGTTTTTCCAGGTTTCGACGGCGGTGGGGAATGGGGCGGGCCGGCGGTGGATTCGGAGACGGGCGTTATCTATATCAACTCGAATGACGTCGCCTGGACCGGGGAGCTCGCGAAGAGCACCGGCGAGAAGGGAGACGCCCGTGCCTTGTACCTGAAGCGTTGCAGCGTCTGCCACGGAGATAGCATGGCCGGGTCTCCTCCCGAATTTCCCTCGCTCGTCGGTATCGGGAAGCGGCTCAGCTTGAGAGAGATCAGGACAATCATCCGGCAAGGCAGAGGAAGGATGCCGAGCTTCTCTGATCTCACCCCCGATCAGCGGTCCGCCCTCGCTCAGTACCTCGCCACCGGAGAGAATAAACCAGTTTCGGCCAGCGAACCGCCGGCCGCGAGGATGGCCTATCACTTCACTGGCTACCAAAAGTTTTTGGACCCGCAAGGGTATCCGGCCGTGGCGCCGCCCTGGGGCACGCTGAACGCGATCGATCTGAACAGTGGAAAGTATCTCTGGAAGTTTCCGCTGGGTGAGTATCCGGAGCTGGCTCGGACGGGCATCAAAAATACCGGCACCGAGAATTACGGAGGTCCCATCATCACGGCCGGAGGGCTGCTCTTTATCGCCGCCACCAATTTCGACGACGAGTTCCGCGCCTTTGATAGCTCAACCGGAAAGCTGCTGTGGGGATCAAAACTTCCCCTGGCCGGCAATGCAACGCCGGCAACGTATGAGGTGAACGGCCGCCAATACATTGTGATCGCCGCAGGCGGCGCCAAGGGAGCGTTCCACACCCCGCGAGGCGGAGTCTATGTCGCCTTCACGCTGTCGCGATGAGGGCGAACGGCCGCGTACCCTCTCGATGGGGGGCTGTCGCGCAGCGTGGCCTTGCAACAACCAAACGCCAGTCTCATATCAGTCATTCCCGCCAAGCTTGTCCTCCGCGCAGGCGGGGG
>JBOGJW010000069.1:0-7725 GCA_050745245.1 Terriglobia bacterium
CATGAAGGAGGAGTCGCTGTACCAGGCGGCGCAGGCTGGCGGCGCGCTGGGCGCGTTTGCCGCGCAGGACGAGCTGCTGGCACAGCTCCAGGCGAAATACGCGGAATTGAAAACCCAGTATGTAAAGGCCTTGGATCAGTACGGGCCGAAGTTTCCGGAAGCGCTGCGGCTGCGCGACCAAGCCAGAGAGATGCAAGGATTCATCATCGAGGAGCGAAATCGCGACCTTCGGCAGATCGGCAGCCGCTATCAGGCCGCAGTATCGCGCGAGGCGCTGCTTGCCGCCGCGGTCGCCGGACAGAAGGAGCAGGTGGGCAGGCTCAACCAGCTCCTGATCCAGCACAACCTGCTGAAGCAGCAGTTTCAGACCAATCAGCAGCTCTACGACCGCCTGCTCGAGCACCTGAAAGACGCCACAATCTCGGCGGGCCTAAAGGCGACCAATGTTCACGTGGTGGATGCGGCGCTGCCGCCCGCTATCCCGGTGCGGCCGCAAAAACTGCTGTACGCCGCGATCGCGCTGTTGGTGGGCGTGACGCTCGGAGTGATTCTGGCGTTCACTCAGGAGGCGCTGGACAACTCGATTGCGGGCATCGAGGAAGTTGAAGCGCTCACCGCGGCTCCGACACTCGCCGTGGTTCCTGCGGCGCGCCGCGTGCGCGCGCGCGAGCACTGGACCCGGCGCAACGGTCATGGGAAGCAAGTCTCGGACGGCGTCGTGGCGCTCGCGGTGGCGCACGACCCCGAGTCGCCGGTGGCCGAATCGTATCGCAATCTGCGCACGGCAATCCTGCTCTCCACCGCGCCGCGCCCGCCCCAAGCCATCCTGGTTACCAGCACACAGCCGCTCGAGGGGAAGACTTCCACGTCGTTGAACCTCGCGCTCACGCTGGCGCAGCGCAGCAGCCGCACCTTGGTGATCGACGCCGACCTGCGCAAGCAGGGAATCTGCGCCGCGCTCGGCGTGAAAGGCGCGGCGGGCCTCAGCGGCATTCTTACCGGCGCAAATCGCCTGGAGGAAACGCTTCAGGTTGTGGACGGCCTGCACGGGTTGTCGGTGCTTCCCGCCGGTCCCCGGCCTCCGAACCCCGCCGAACTGCTCTCCTCCTCCGCCATGGAGCAATTGCTGGCCGAGTTGCGGCGGCGCTTCGATTACCTGGTGATTGATTCGCCACCGCTGCTGCCGGTGACCGATGCCACCGTGCTCTCGGCGCTGGTGGACGGAGTGGTGCTGGTGGTGGAGTGCCGGGTGACAGACCGGGGAGCATTGGTGCGGGCGCACCGCACACTTGAAAATGCGGGCGCTCGCGTGCTTGGCACCGTGCTGAACAAGATCGAGGCGCATCAGGACGGCTACTACCGCGCCGCCTACCGCGCCTATTACGGCTCGCGCGGCAGGGATGGCGCTGCGGGCGAAGCGCTCGTGAGTTCCCGCGTTCCCAGCGCGGTTTTGCGCGATGAGAACGATTGATCGCATCACTTCGGTGCGAGAAATCGGTATCAGGCTCCAGCCGCGCTCGCGCGCCGTGGTGTTCGCGCTGGCGTTCGTGATTCCAGCCATTCTCGTAGCGGCTAAGTCGCTGCGGCTTGGGGGCGCGGCCACGCTTGCGCAATCGTTTAATCTCTCGCGGCTGCGACTCGCCGTTACCCTTGCGCCGGATAGTCCTGACACTCATGCCAGCTTAGGATCGTATTACCTCTACTCTCCGGAAGATCTTGCCCCGCGCCGGGCCGTGGAGCAGTTCCGCCGGGCGATCCGTCTGAACCCGCTCCAGGCCCCGTTTTGGCAGGGCTTGGCGAAAGCGTGCGAAGCCTCGGAAGATTCGAAGTGCGCCGAACATGCGGTTGAGCGCGCCGTGAAGCTCAGCCCTATGACACCGCGCGTGTGGTGGGAAGCCGGGGTGATTTCGCTGGCCGGCGGCCGAACTGAAACGGCGCTAGCCTGCTTCCGCAGGCTGCTGGCGCTCGACCCCAAATACGCGCCCGCGGTTTTCCGTTTATGCCCTCAGCTTGACCATCTGGCACCGTGAGTAGCGTCGTTGCGCAGCAGGTCCTTCGCTGCGCTCAGGATGACATGTTCTTCGATTGCGGCTCTGCCGCGCTGCACTACCCACTTCGGTTGAGGAAAAAGTGGTCATAATTGATTAGAAATTTTTAATGTTATTTGTTTTCAATCATCAATAGGCTTCGTTCCGAAAAAAATCCTTATTTCGCAGTTTCACCGCTTACAGGGCGGAGGGGCCGGGTCGCCCTTTTAGGTGATGTTCGCCCTTGGCTTGCTTCTGGTCCATCCTGCTGCTCTCCAGCCCAGTGTTCCACAAATACAGCGCGAATGGAGACGAACGAGACAGATGGGGCAGGCTTTTTTATTGGTCGCAACGCCTGGAACTGCGCCTCGCGCGCGGCGCTCTCATCGCCTTGCTGCTCGCGGCGCCGCTGGCGCTTGGAGCGGTCCAGGGATGGGCGTGGGCCTCGATCGGCGTGCTCGCTTCCGTCCTGCTCATCGTGTGGAGCGTGGGCGCATCGCGCGAGAGCACCGCGACTCTTGTATGGTCGCCCCTTTTTATTCCCGCGGCCGGAATGCTGCTGCTGGGCGCGATCCAGCTCCTCGCCCGCCGAACTCTCGATCCCGCAGGCACGCGCGAGGCGCTGGTGAAGCTTGCGGCGGACGTCATCATCTTCTTTCTTGCCCTCCAGATCTTCAGCGCGCCGAGGAAAGCGCGACGCGGGCAGGCTCGCGATTCCGTGCTCGGGCTAGGACCGGTGCTGACGGTGTACGCCTTCGCGCTGGCGGTCTTCGCCATCCTGCAATGGACTTCCAGCCACGGCCTGATCTACTGGGGGGTAAAGACCGAAGGATGGGTTTTCGGTCCTTACGTCAATCACAACCACTACGCCGGGCTGATGGAGAGGTTGATCCCGGTGGTGGTGATCTACGCCCTAACGCGGCCGAAAAACCGGACGGGCAATACTCTGCTGGCGTTCATGATACTGTTCCCGGTCGCCTCTGTCCTCCTCTCCGGCTCGCGTGGCGGATGCATCGCCTTGGCCGCCGAAAGTCTCCTGCTGGTCGGTGCGATTGCGTGGCGCTCTTCCGGCGGTGAGGGCAGACGGCACGCGACGGCCGGACTGATGCTCGCCATCGCGCTGGCGGCGCTGCTGGGCTGGCTGAGCACGGGCGCTACGGCGCGGCGCCTTGCGACCCTGGGCGGCCTCGCACGCTCTCCAAGCGTTACTCTGGGCCAGCGGCTGAGCCTGGCTCATGATGCGCTGCACCTCTTTCGCGAGCGTCCCCGGGCCGGAACGGGCCTCGGGAGCTTCGCTGTGGCTTTCCCCCGGGTGCAGAGCTTTCCCAGCGACGCGGTTTACGAGCACGCGCACAGTGATTTTCTGGAGGCGCTCGCCGAAACCGGCGTCGCCGGCGGGCTGCTTATCGCGCTCGCCCTCATCCTCTTCCTCCGCGATGCGTTCGGGAATCTGCGAGCGAAGCTGGCGTGCGACGCCGGTTGGATTCGCTTCGGCGCGGCCGTGGGCTGCTGCGGTCTGCTCGTCCATAGCCTCGCCGATTTCAACCTGCACATTCCCGCCAACGCCGCGTGGTTTGCATTTCTTCTGGGGGTCGCAAGTTGCCCGGAGGGCAACACCGTGATTAGCCATAGGCTGAAGCCGTGCGCTGATACACTATCCCGGCCATGATTAATCACTCTTCTCTCTCCCAACGATCTCTTGTTGCCTCCGCCGTTGCAGTGTGTTTTATTGCTGGCGCCTGTGCGTGGATTCAGCCAGCCTTCTCTCAAGGCGCCGCAAAAGCATCAGGGGCAATCCCAGCGTATCGCAACCCGTCTCTGCCGATCGAGAAGCGCGTGGACGATCTGGTCTCAAGGATGACACTTCAGGAAAAGGTGCTGCAGATGCAGCACACGGCCCCGGCGATTCCCAGGCTTGGGGTCCCTTCTTATGACTGGTGGAGTGAAGCGCTCCATGGCGTAGCGCGCGCCGGGTACGCGACCGTCTTCCCGCAAGCCATCGGAATGGCGGCGGCGTGGAACGCTCACCTCAGCTATCAGGAAGGCAGGGTTATCTCGACCGAAGCGCGGGCCAAATATAACCAGGCGCAGCGCGAAGGCAACCACAGTATCTACTTTGGACTCGACTTCTGGGCGCCCAACATCAACATTTTCCGCGACCCCCGCTGGGGACGCGGCCAGGAGACTTTAGGTGAAGATCCCTTTCTAACCGGGCGGCTGGCCACCGCCTTTGTCGCCGGCATGCAAGGAAACAATCCCAGATATCTGGAGACCGTTGCCACTCCCAAGCATTACGACGTGCACAGCGGGCCCGAGCCCTTGCGCCACGGGTTCAACGTCAACGTCTCGCCGCGCGACCTGGAGGCGACGTATCTGCCGGCGTTTCGTGCCGCCGTAACCGCGGGAGGCGCGGATTCTGTGATGTGCGCCTACAACGCAATTGACGGCGTTCCGGCCTGCGCGAATACCTATCTGCTCCAGAAAACTTTGCGCGACGCATGGCATTTTCAAGGCTACGTCACTTCCGATTGCGGAGCCATTTCCGACATCACTTTCGGGCATCACTATGCGCGGGATAACGAGCACGGCTCGGCAGTGGCCGTGGGGGCAGGCACCGATACCACCTGCGGCGATGAATATGTCACGCTGGTGAAGGCCGTGCACGACGGCCTTATTTCCGGGAGCGCGGTTGACACTTCCGTGAAGCGGCTCTTCACCGCACGCTTCAGGCTGGGAATGTTTGACCCGCCGGGGCTTGTGCCCTTCAACCGGATCCCCTTTTCCGAAAATGATTCTCCGGCGCATCGCAGGCTGGCGCTCAAGGCGGCGCGTGAGTCCATGGTGCTGCTAAAAAATAACGGAGTGCTGCCGCTCAAGCGCAATATCAAGACCATCGCTGTGATTGGACCCAATGCCGCATCGCTGGCGGCCCTTGAGGGCAACTATAGCGGCACGCCTTCTCATCCCGTTCTTCCTGTCGATGGCATGATCGCGCAGTTTGCCGGTAAAGCGCGGGTTCTTTACGCGGAGGGATCGCCTTACGTCGCCGAGCTGCCATTAGCTGTCCCACGCACGGTATTTCATCCCGCCGGGAACCCGCGGGCTGAGGGGCTCAAGGCGGAATATTTCCCCAACGCCGGCTTCTCCGGGAGACCCGTCCTGGTTCGCACCGATCCCGAGGTTCAGTTCGACTGGAATGCGGCGTCACCCGCGCCGGGCCTTCCTATGAAGACGTTTTCCGTGCGCTGGACTGGAACGCTCACGCCGCCCGGTCCGGGCGATTACACGTTCTTCGTCCACATAACCCGCTGCGCTCGCTGCGGGATTCAGGAACGCGCTCGCGTGTTTCTGGACGGCAAGCTGGTGATTGACAGCAATCAGCCCACGCTCCCCGCCAAGGGGCGTGGCGGCCGCGCTGCGCAACCCTCTTTCCACGTGCGCTTCGCAAACTCGCAGCCCCACGCCTTCCGGATGGAATACGCCCACAGCTCAAAGCTGTTTGGCGCGGGCGTGACGCTCGCGTGGCAGCCGCCGGTCGATGTGTTACGGCAGGAGGCGGAGAGAATTGCCCGGCAGTCGGACGTGGTGGTGGCTTTCGTGGGTCTTTCGCCGCACCTCGAGGGCGAAGAGATGCCCATCCACATTGAGGGCTTCAATGGCGGTGACCGCACGGACATTGTTTTGCCTGCCGTGCAGCAGAATCTCCTCAAGACGCTTGCCTCCACAGGGAAGCCCCTTGTGGTGGTGCTGTTGAACGGCAGCGCGCTCGCTGTGAACTGGGCTGAACAACACGCGGCCGCCATTCTGGAGGCCTGGTATCCCGGCGAAGCGGGCGGCGCCGCGATTGCCGAGACACTTTCCGGGGCGAGTAATCCCGCTGGGCGGCTGCCCATCACGTTTTACGCGTCGCTGAATCAACTGCCGCCCTTTGTGGATTACTCGATGCAGAATCGAACTTACCGTTACTTTCATGGCCAGCCCCTTTACCGGTTTGGTTACGGCTTGAGCTACTCGACTTTCGTTTACAGCGGCCTCAGGCTTTCGCGCGCCACCCTCGAAGCCGGCCAGCCGCTCACCGTCGAGGCAAACGTTCGCAACACTTCGCGGGTGGCTGGTGATGAGGTCGCCGAACTTTACCTGCGATTTCCGCAATCCTCGGGCGCTCCGCTTATTGCTCTGAGGGGTTTCGAGCGCGTTCATGTGGGGCCGGGCGGGACGGAGCGCGTCAGCTTCGCGCTGAGGCCGCGGGATATGAGCCTGGTTACAGAAAAGGGCCAGCACGTGATATTACCCGGCAGCTATTCCGTCTTCGTAGGCGGCGGGCAGCCGGGCGACGGAACGCAGGGAGTTGGGGGAAAGTTTAAGGTCAACGGCGAAAGAACACTGCCACGGTGAAACTGTGAACCTGCTGGCCGCTTCGAATCAAACCGCTCCGGGAAAGCTGCTGCGCCTGCCTTTGAAGCTGATTCCAAAGCAGGCGGTTGTGCCGATGCGCGGCGAAGCGCTGAAGGGAATGCGCTGGGTTGCAGGCTCGAGCGATCACGGGTGCTGGCTGGGAATTTACGAACTCCCTCAGCGGCGTCTTTTCGAAAAGGCGGTGAAGCAAGGCTCCGTGGTGTTTGATATTGGCGCCCACGCGGGTTTTTACACGCTCTTGGCGTCAGCGCTGGCGGGGCCCGAGGGCCGTGTATTCGCCTTCGAACCGTTTCCACCGAACATGTTGAAGTTGAAAACTCACCTGCTGCTGAACGGGATTTCGAACGTGTCAACGTTCGAGGCGGCGGTTTCCAACCGTGAAGGGTACTTTCCGTTCGAGGCGGGCTCGTCCACCACGCAGGGCCGGCTCTCGAAGCGCGGCTCCCTGCGGGTCCGCACCGTCACGCTGGATAACCTGATTTCGCGTGGCGACGCTCCGGTGCCTGCGTGCCTGAAGATCGACGCTGAGGGCGAAGAATCCAACATCCTCGCCGGCGCCGTGAACCTGCTTACGCGCGCGCATCCGGTGGTTTTTTTATCGACACACAGCGGGGAGCAGCGATTGCGCTGCTCGGCGCTGCTGCAATCGCTCGGCTATAAGATCCGAGTGATTGGCGCGGCGCCTGAAAACGCGGCGCAGCTCGTGGCTTCCTGAAAACCTCACGTATGTTCGAGCGCGGCAGCACCTGGACGATCATCGCGGCAACCTCCGCGGCCGTAGCCGCCGTGGGGCTGATGTGGTTGTTCAGCCAAACGGAACGCTATCTGCAATTGGCCGCCGGACTCTTTCTGATTGTCCTCATCGCCGCGGTGGTGCTCCTCGACCGGTTTTGGGCCGGCCGCCGCGAGATTAGCATTAAAGATTTCATCCTCTCGAGCTACGCGATTTTCCTGGGCCTCGGGATGCTCGCCGGAGTCTTCCGCCCGGACTGGCGCTTCGATGTCGCCGCGATCGCGCTTTCATACGGAGGGCTGCTGTGCTTCCTGTTCGGATTTTCGCTGAGCGGCAGCAAGGCTGTAACGGCGCCGTCGAGCCGGCGCAGCTTCGTCACTCATAACGATCAGCTTTTTACGCTTGCCGTGCTCTTCTTCGCCCTGGGCTTTGCATTCCTCGTGCTCGAGTGGTGTTTGTATGGCCAGCTTCAGTCGTATTCAAATTCGTCGGCCGCGGGGATGCGCGCCGCGGCGCTTCCCAAGCCGTACATCAACACATTTACCGAGC
>JBOGJW010000070.1:0-2306 GCA_050745245.1 Terriglobia bacterium
CACGGCGACCCAGGGCTTGCGCACTGGGCTAATTTATAGCGCCCGCTCCGCGGGCGGAGGCTACGCTTTCTTCCAAATCGCCCGCACGAAAAACTCGCGGTTTCCCTCCGCACCCGGCAAAACGCTCTCGACCGAAGCGATCCCAGTAAACTCCATCTCTTCAAGCTTCTGCACCACGGCGGCTACTGCCTGCTGGTGCAGCTTTGGATCACGCACTACTCCGCCTTTTCCCACCCGACCCCGTCCCACCTCGAACTGCGGCTTAACCAGCACCAGTAGATCGGCGCCCGGCTTAAGGAGCGGAGGCAGCGCGGGAAGGATTCGCCGGCAAGAGATGAAGGAGACGTCGACTAGGGCGAGATCGGCTGGCGCGCCAAGGCGCTCAAGGCTCAGGGTTCGAGCGTCGGTTTTTTCGAGGGAGGTCACACGGCTGTCTTGCCGGAGTTTCCAATCCAGTTGATTGGTTCCCACATCCACTGCAAAGACGCGGGCCGCACCGTGCTGCAACAGGCAGTCCGTGAACCCGCCCGTTGAAGCTCCGGCGTCAAGGCAAGTTTTTCCACGCGCTTCGATCCCGAAGTCGCATAGCGCGCCTTCGAGCTTCACGCCGGCGCGGCTGGCGTACTTCAGCGCCTTTGCGTCCACGCGAAGCGCCGCGCCGGAATCAACAGCGGCACCGCACTTTTCCGCCTTCTGTCCGTTTACAAAAACGTCCCCGCTGAGGATCAGCGCCTGCGCCTTCTCGCGCGAGCCGGCGTGGCCCCGCTCAACCAAAAGCCGGTCCAGGCGAATTTTCGTCATGCATTTCCACGCTACGCCTGGCTCGCCGAGCGGTAGCGGAACGCCGGCGTCGCCGGGGCGCCCTCGGCATAATTTCGGATTCTGTCCACGATTCCATCCACATCCAGTCCATACTTCGCGTGAAGCAGGTTGGGAGCGCCGTGTGGAACAATCCGGTCCGGCACCGCGATGCGCAGAATGCTGGTAATGATTCTGCGATCGTGCAGCATGGCGGCGACGTGCGCGCCGAACCCGCCCGCCTCCGTGCCCTCCTCGGCCGTGACCAGGAACTGTTTCTCGGCCGCCAGCACCGAGAAGAGCTCTTCATCGAGCGGCTTCATAAAGCGGGCATTGATCACTGCGGCGCGGATGCCGATCTTTTCGAGGCGCAAAGCAGCTTCCAGGCACGGGTAGACCATGCTCCCGAGCGCGAGGATGGCAATGTCCTCCCCATCGCGCAGGATCTCCGCCTTGCCTGTTTCCAGCCGCTTGAATTCCGGGTCGAGCGGCACGCCAATGCCGTTTCCGCGCGGATATCGCACCGCGCCGGGCGCATCAAGACAGATGGCCGTGTAAAGCATGTGGCGCAGCTCGTTTTCGTCTTTGGGCGCCATCACCGTCATTCCCGGCAGCGCCGAGAGATAGACGAGATCGTAAAGGCCGTGGTGAGTAGGGCCGTCGGCGCCGACGATCCCCGCCCGGTCGAGGGCCATAGTGACGGGCAATTGCATCAGGCAAACGTCGTGCACGATCTGGTCGTATGCGCGCTGAAGAAACGTGGAATAAATCGCCGCCACCGGGCGCATGCCCTCGCAGGCCAAACCGGTGGCAAAATCCACGGCATGCTGCTCGGCGATTCCGACATCGAAGAAACGCTTGGGGAACTTCTTTGAAAACTCGTCGAGGCCCGTCCCGTCGCACATCGCCGCGGTGATGGCCACCACGCGCGGATCGCGCTCCGCGAGCTCGCACATTGCTTTGCCGAATACGGACGTGTACGAGGGCGCCTTGGCGGGCGCTTTGTGGAAGATCCCGGTTGAAACATCGAATTGTGTCACGCCGTGATATTTCATCGGAAGCTTCTCTGCGTGCGGATAGCCCTTCCCTTTCTGCGTGACCACGTGCAGCAAGGTCGGCCCCGGGCTATCTTTGATCTTGTTCAGCGTGCGGAGCAGCTCACCGATGTCGTGTCCGTTCACGGGACCGACGTAGGCGAAACCCAACTCCTCGAACACCATGCCGGGAATCAGCAGCGTCTTGGCCGAATCCAGAAGGTCCCGCGAGATGCGCAGCAGGCGCTTACCCACGCGCGGAACGGAGAGAATCATCTTTTCCGCTTCCTGGGTCAGGCGGTGATACGGCTGGCCGTGCACGATCCGGTTCAGATAACCCGCGATGGCCCCGACGTTGGGCGAGATCGACATCTCATTATCGTTGAGGATCACCAGGACCTTCTTCTTGAGATTGCCCAGGTTGTTGATGCCCTCAAGCGCCACGCCGCCGGTGAGCCCCGCGTCGCCAACCAC
>JBOGJW010000071.1:0-6713 GCA_050745245.1 Terriglobia bacterium
GGTTAGAGGACACGCCAAGTTGCTGAAGCCGCAAGGGTTCGTAGCGGCTTTTTCAGGAAGCGCACCTCTTAATTCGCAAGTTGCCGAAAAGCTCTCCGGGAGACCAGAAAAGGGGATTTCCGTGTCAAAGCGAAACGGGGATAAGGCTCGGTTTGGCCGGAACCGCAGGCGCAGGATTGCGCGCCTTAAGCGCTCCCGGAGCCTCAAAGCATTGCTGGAAACGAAGCAGCCCGGAGGCACTCCGGGGCGCGGTCCGGCGGGCTGAACCGGCCATCTGGCTGGCTCTGTTCGGCCGGCCGGAAATTCCAATCAGTGAAGGAGCAACCCATGAAACTCAAGCCGGGGCAGTACGTCCGCCACGCCAAGTATGGCTGGGGCACAATCATGGAAACTCGGCGCGACCAAACGGAAGTCTTCTTTCAGACCGTCGGAATCAAAAAATTTGCGGCCTCGCTGGCCAACTTTAACGTGGTCGAGGATAGAAACCCAAAGCGAAAACCCTCGGCTTAGGCAGCCATCCGCGCTGCGAACAGCAGACAAGCTTCTCTTCTTCTACTCCGCACACCCGCAAAGAGATCGATTGCGCGCCGAGACGCCTTGTGCCGAAGTGTCGCTTGCCACTGCACCAAAAATGCTCGCGAAGTTTTGATGGCTCGCGAAGCGCGCGAGCTACCGCTTGAAAAAGGCTTTCAGTTCTGATATAAAACGCCCTTCGAGAACGCAACCGATAAGAATGGGATTACGCTGAAGCCGAAGGGTTCACCTCAAAGCCGATCGCGCAGACCGTCGCCGCTCCGCCTTTCGCGATCGCTTCACCAGACCTTTAAAGGGGGCTATCCCGCTGGCCCCCGGAAATTTTCGGGCATAATTCTCCAGGTTGGGCGGTCGATGACGCGAACTCTCCGCTTGGCGGGCGCGGTTTCCGCCTCGCTCATCCTTTTCTCCTGCTCCTCAGCCCCAGTGAAAAAGCCCTCCACCGCGCGTCCCTCATCGCAAGCCGGCTCCTTCGTGCGAAAAACGGAACTGCTGCCAAAACCGGTGGCGACTGATTTCTCCTCTGTCGGTCCGGTCGCGACGAATCTGTGGACGTTTAATGCGCTGAACATGGTTGATCCGTCGACGGGAAACGAGGTGTTCTACGTCACGTCGTTTAACGAATCAGGCGGTGGCCAGTTCTTTGTAACCGAAGGAAAGCCGGCGCGCACGGGCCAGCTCATCGAACTCGATTATCATCACAATCGCGCCCAGGCATGGGTGATGCCAGCCGGCATCGGCTCATGGGGAATTATCAAGGGGCAGGACGGGAATGTCTACCTAGGATCGTACAACCAAGGCGAGGTTCTATGCTTCAATCCGCGCACGAAGACGTGGGTGCCGCTTCCGCAGGCGTCCCCGGCGTTCCGCAAGCGCGAGTTCATCATCTGCGACTTGGCCCAGGCGCCCAACGGCGACATCTACTACGGCACATTTCCGGGCGCTCACCTGGTTCGCTACGATCCGCGCGCGCGAAAAGTGACGGACCTCGGCAAAGTCGCCGATGAAAACTATCTCCGCTGGCTGGCAATAACTCCGAAGGGCATTGTGCTTTGCGGCGTAGGCCCGCGGCACGGCAGAGTGATCGCCTACAATCCGCGCACTCGCAGCTTTCGCACCATCACCTCAAAGCAGTACCAGACGCCGGGCGTTTTTTCAAAGCCGCTCGCGACGAATCGCTACATTGTCGAATGCCAGCACCGGCCCGGCGGAAAAGTGCTGGTCTACGGCGCCTCCTCATTCAAGCTTTTGCGCGCCTTCAGCGTGCCGCAGAAGAACAACGGCTCAGGGAATCAGTCCATCTTCACGCTCGTCGATTCGAACCACGTTCTTTACCAGGACGATGATCTCAAGTTGACGGAGCTTGATCTCACAAGCGGCGCCCGGAAGGTTCTGTTTGCATCGCCCGGCACAGCAGCCAACAATCGGTGGTATTTCGACCGTGCGGGCAACATCCTTGGTTTACTGGTGCAATCCTACGTTTATCTAAACCGGAAAACCGGCGAGGTGACCCACCGGGCGATTTCCATACAAGGACTGGGGCAGCGCGTGATGTGGCTCAGTTCCTCGCCGGACGGCCTGATTTACGGCGGGCCCGGGCTGGGACAGACGTTCTTCTCGTTCGACCCGAGGCGCAACGTACTAACTTCTTATGATCAGGTCATCGACCGCACTGGCGAGATTTATTACGGCATTCCATACGGCGGGGAGCTCTACACCATGTCCTATGCCGAGGCAGGACTCGCGGTGTTCGATCCCACAAAGCCCTGGGAGCCCGGCGAACGCGCTTCGTCCAACCCGCGAGCCATTTTGTACATTCCCGAGGACCAGTACCGGCCGGTAGGAGGAATCCATCTCGGCCCCGGCGGGAAAATGTACATTGGCACTCAGCCTGATTACGGATTAGTAGGCGGCGCCCTTTCGGTGTTCGATCCGGCCACCGAAAAGCTGGAGGTATACCGCAACGTCATACCCAACGAGGAAATCAGCGCCATCGGCACTGATGGCCGGTACGTCTATTGCGGCGCGGACATTCAGGGGGGCGGCGGCGGCAAGCCGGTTGCCCGCCAGGCGCACTTTTTTGTATGGGACCCCCAGCTTCGAAAGATCGTGTTCGACCACACGTTTGCCGATGGCAGCGGGCTGGGCGCGATCGCGGCGGTTCACGGGCACGCTTTCTTTGTGAAGGGCAATCGGCTCATGGACTACGATTCCGCCGCCCGCACTCTCAAGCCTCTTTGCCAATTCGACCGGCCGCGCCCGGTGCCGCTGGAGAGCCTGAAGGCCGCCAAGGACGGGGCGCTCTGGGGCATACTGGGAGGCGAGCTGGCGCGTATCAATTCATCAAACGGCAAAGTTCAGTTCTTCCCGCAGACGGCGGGCCGCGCCACCAGCGGGCTCGCAGTCGGAGCCGACGGCGCAATCTACTTCGGGAGCGATACCGATATTTGGATTTATCATCCCAAACGGCCCAGCCCCCCGGCGGAGTTCGGAGAGTAGCCGGCGAGCCGGTGGAAGGCGTGCTGGATTCCTGCTTGCTCGCCTTTGCGGAGGACCAGCCTCGTGCGTATGACGTGCACCGCCGTCTTGTGCGCGGCGGCTCCTCATAGAGGAAAGATGAAATGGCTGGCGTGGGCTTTCTGCTTGTGCGTATTGGCGGCAGTCGCCCCAGCCCAAGTACAGCAGCCGGCTGACTGGCCGCTGCCGAATTTTGCGCAGCGCCTCAGTCTCGACGTCCTCAATCCCAGCTCGGTCCGGGTCTCAACGCTGGTCACGTTGCGCGTGCCGGAGATGGCGCGAATCGCTCCGGGTTTCCCGGGCAAGCTGGCGATCACATTGATCGCCAGCCCTTCGGGAGCCAAGTACGCATTCACGGTAACGCCCTCGCAGGCGGACGATCTGGATGGCGACGGGGAGCCGGACGAATTCGAATTTCCCGTTGAGCTCGCCGCGGGCGAGCGGCGCCGCGTTCAGATCTACTATTCCACAAGTCTCTCGGACCGCGTCGTCTATGCTCAGCGGGCGCACGCGAGCCACGCGTATGGCTACAATCATCAAACTGCTACTCTTGAATCGGACCTGATCGGTTACCGCACCTACGGCGGATTTCTGCTCGACGTCGAGGCCCGCGCGGCGGGCCATCCAGGCCTTTACAACGATATGGTCGGTTTCCTCGCCGCACACCAGAACTTCGCGACCGGCAAAGACGTCTTCCACGTAGGCGATACGCTCGGACTCGGCGGCATCTTTCTGCGGCGTAACGGGAAAATCTATCGCCCGCCCTTCAACGTGCCGGATTATGCGTGCAAGCCATCGCCGCTAGAGGTTCCTCACTACCGTGTCATCGCGGATGGCCCGATCCGCGCGGCGATTGATGCCGATATGGGACGCTGGACTGTCGGTGATGACGCGGTTGACATTCGCGGCATCTACAGCATCGATGCGGGGCAAGGCTTTGCACGCTGCCGGTTTCAAATCTTGCCCATAAGCGTGCATCCGGGTCATTCCTACGCGGTGGGTGTGGGGATTCGTGATCTGCCCGCGGAGCGGCGCGACGATGGCCCGGGCCGCATCGCCCTCGCAGGAGAGCAGAGCCGAGCGCTGGGGCCGCTGGGGCTCGCGATCTACTATGACCCGGCCCAGTCTTCCGCCGCCGGAGACGTGCAAACCCCGGAGGGCGGTAACCGAGTCGTGATCTTTCATCAGAGATTGGAAGCCGGCCAGGCGGTCTCCGGCTCCTACGCCGCGGCGGCCGCCTGGAGTGGCAGCGGCATCACCGATCCGCTCGCGTATTTGACCGCCGAACAGAAGAAAGCTAACGCTCGCGTCGAGGTAACCGGTGAGCGCTTCGAGAAAACCCCTGAGCCGCAGCGGATCGAAGGCGAGGCGTACTAAGAACAGTGGCGAGTGGCAAGTGACGAGTGGCAAGGTAATGCGGAGTGCTGAGGGCTGACCGCTAATCTCGTATGATCGTTGATGCGCACGTACATATCGGTAAGAGCGCCAGGCTTCAAATCAACGTGGATGCCGGATTTCTGGTCGAAACGGCGGACCAGCTCGGCATTGAAAAGATCTGCTGCACGGATCTCACCGCGCTGTTCTACGACATGCACGAGGGGAACAAGCTTCTCTACGAGCAGATGCAGCGATACCCTGAGCGCATCATCGGTTATGCAACGCTGCACTCGACGCGCTTCGGCCAGGAGGGGCTTGATGAAATCGACCGCTGCGTTCAGGAGTACGGGATGCGCGGCCTCAAGATCTACTCGACGCCGGAGGCTTCGATCGCCGAGCCGGCCATGATTCCGATCCTCGAAAAGTGCGTGGAGCACGAGATCCCCATCCTCTCCCACACGACCCCGGCCGAATGCGAGTACCTCATGGCTGCCGTACCCGAAGCCAGACTGCTGATGGCGCACGCGGGCGCCCAGCCCTTCGCCAAGGGTGACTGGAACCGCGCCATCATGGCTGCCCAGCGGCATCCGAATCTGTACCTCGAAACGGCCAGCTCCACCATCGATGCGGGGTTTCTCGAAGCTGCCGTTAGCGCGCTCGGAGCGGAGAAGATTATCTTCGGCACGGACATGCCGCTGCTCGATCCCTGGGTGCAATCGGCGAAGATCACCGAAACGCGCCTCAGCGCCGAAGACAAAAACCTGATCATGGGCCGCAACATCCTCCGGCTTATGGGGCTTGCCGCGTGATCGTCGATATTCACGCTTACATTGGCAAGTGGCCTTACTGGCCGGTGGCAGCCTCGGCGGCGCGCGAGGTAATCGGGGTCCTCGATTCATCAGGAATCGATACGGCCGCGATCTGCTCCACGCGGAGCCTGTTCGTAAATTGGGAGGACGGGAACACCGAAACGGCCCAGGCGATGCGGCAGTTTCCCAAGCGCTTAATGGGATTTGCCTGCCTGGGCCAGCTTGAGCTCTCGCACACACTGCCGCGCGAAGGTTTCAATTTCGACAGCTACAGTGCGCGCGGCTTCCGCGGATGCCGGCTCTATCCCCAGCATCATTCCTATCATCTCCTTTACGAAAATTTTGTTGATCGAATCTGCGAGGAAGCCAAAGCGCGAGAATGGCCGGTATTGCTGCCCCTGCGCGTTCTGATGAACTGGGGCGCGCCGTCGATGGATTTAGCCTGGATGGTGGCGCTGGTGGAACGCCATCCCCGCACTCCCTGGATTCTGGCCGGCATCAACTATTTCCATGAGCTGCGCGCCGCGGTTTCACTGATGCTCCGGCACTCATCGGTTCATTTGGAAACGTCGTGCGTCCAGGGGTTCCATGCGATCGAGAAGCTCGTTCGGGAGTGTGGAAGCGAACGGCTCCTGTTCGGCAGCGGCGCGCCGCTTCAGAACGCCGCCGCCGGTCTTCAGAAGGTTTTGCACGCGCGGATTTCCGATGCCGACCGCGAGCGCATCCTGTGCCAGAACGCCCGCCGGCTGCTGCGGTTGGAAGAGCACAATCCTTGAGGGTTACAAATTTCGGTTAGGCGCCCCTCCCCCGGCTCGCGCCGCTCGCTACCCTCCCCCCTGGGGAGAGGGCGCCCGAGTGACGGGGGCGGGTGAGGGGTCATTTTCATCCTTCGGAGTATCGCCTATCAACATGCGCGACTGCACTTCGAGCGTATCGTCTTCGCGGCTCTTGACGGCTTTACGCCTCGGCCTGAGCTTTTTTTACGGGCTTACCCTGATCGTGATGTTGGCCGTTCCCGCCGTCGCAGCCAAACCTCAAACCGCGCCTCCGCGGCTCCCTTGGTACATGCGGGAGACGGCAATGACCCGCGACGGCCGGCTGACGTTCCTCGAAAAACCGTGGTGGCCGCGCGCCCGCCGGCTGCGCGAGGGACAGAGCTTCAGGCTCGATCTTAACCACGACGGGCGCCCCGACACGCTTATTACTCGCCGGAACGGCAACATCATCGAAGCCATCGACGACAGCGGCCGCGCCGCAAGCATCTGGAACACGGCCGGCACCGCGTACGTGGTCAGTTACCACGGAACGGGAATTGTCGACCGCATGGTCGTCTACACGGACAACAACGGCGATGGCAAAGCCGACGAAATGGAGATTCGCTATTTCCAGGACGGCTATCTGCGATACGCGTGGTTTGGCGAGAACTACGACAATGACGGGGCGCAGATTTTCCATCTCACCAACTGGCAATACGAC
>JBOGJW010000072.1:0-6129 GCA_050745245.1 Terriglobia bacterium
CTTTACACGTTTGTTTTTCACTTTCCCGCCGTCGGAGGGGGAGGAGGAATGGAGCACAGCTACGGGACCGCAATCAGCTTTCCCGCCGGCCAGCTCGATAACGGATTCGAGGACCTCGAAAACACCATCGCGCACGAGTTCTTCCACCTGTGGAACGTTAAGCGCATCCGGCCCCAAGGGCTCGAGCCGGTGGATTACGTCCACGGCAACGATACGTCCGGCCTCTGGTTCTGCGAGGGCGTCACCAGCACCTACGCGGAGCTCACACTGCTGCGGGCCGGCCTCATCAGCGCCGCAGAATTCTTTTCTCATCTTGCGGCGGCAATCAGCGAGCTTGAGCGGCGCCCGGCGCGGCATTTCCAGAGCGTCGCGCTCTCCGGCCGCGAGGCGTGGCTGGAGAAATACCCGGATTACCGGCGGCCCGAGCGAAGCATCTCCTATTACAACAATGGAGAGCTGCTCGGTTATATCCTCGACCTCGCGATTCGCCAGGCAAGCGGCAACCGCAACAGCCTCGACGACCTGATGCGCCTTCTGGACACGCAATTCGCCCGGCAGCATCGGTATTACACGGATGCGGACCTGGAGCGCCTGATCGCGTCACTGGGTCCTGGTGACGACTGGGCGCGGTCGTTTTTTCAAGACGATGTGACCGGGACGGCAGATCTGGACTATCAGCATTATCTCGGCGCTGCGGGACTCCGGCTCGTAAAAACAGAAACGCTGCAACCCGCCTGGGGCATTGAAACGGTGCGCAACCCCGGTGGGCTGATCCAGGTGACCTCGGTTGAGCCGGGCAGCGGCGCGGCGCAGGCCGGCCTCGAGAGCGGGGATGTACTGCTCGAAATCAACGGACAGCCGCTTTATGCCGCGCCCGGCGAAGTGCTTGGCCTGAAACCGGGTGAAAGGTTAAAGTTGAGAGTACGGCGCGGAACCCGGGTTCTGACTGTGCGACTGACCTTGGGAGCGCGCCGCGAGGTGCGCTACCGGGTGGAAGAGGCTCCAAACGCCACGGCTGAGCAGCTCGCCATCCGCGCCGGATGGCTCTATGGGCGCAGGCCGGCGGGCGGAGGCGCGGCGCCATGATTCGCGCGTTGTTCGTGATCTCGTTTGCTCTCGGCTACGTTCTAGTGATCGGCGTCCCGTATCTCCTTTACACGCTGGTTTCGCGCAACACCGATCCGATTTACCGGGCGGGAGTGATGGGCGCGAAGATGACGCTGAAACTCGCCGGTATCTCTCTCAATGTGCGCGGGCGGGAGAAGATTCCGATGGGGCGCGCGGTGGTTTTTATGGCGAACCATCAGAGCAACTGTGATCCGCCGGCGATCACCACTTTGCTGCCGCCCATTCTCATTCTGGTGAAGCAGGAGTTTTTCCGTGTTCCGGTGCTGGGGCGCGGCATGCGCCTGCGAGGGTTCGTCGCGGTAAACCGCGCCGATCGCGCGCAGTCGATTCGCGCCATTGGCGAGGCGGAGCGGCGGCTGAAATCCGGGCAATCGTTCCTCGTGTTCCCGGAAGGAACGCGCAGCCCGGATGGAAGGCTGCAGCCCTTCAAGAAGGGCGTGTTTCTGATGGCGCTGCGGGCCGGGGCGCCCATCGTGCCTGTCTCGATTTCAGGCAGCCGCAGAATCATGCCTAAGGGAAAACTGGCGATTCGCCCTGGCGTGATGCACGTCACGTTTCACGATGCGGTCGAGACGGCGGGGTGCTTGCTTGAAGACGTACCCCAGCTCCAGCGCCGCGTGCGGCAAGCGATTCTCGCGGGCCTGGCGCCGGAAGAGCAGCCCCTCGAAGCAGTGGCATGAGCAAGCGGGAGACGCTCGTCGCGAGAAGATATCTGGTTTCCGGACGAGTGCAGGGCGTCGGCTACCGCTATTTCGCCGAGCGCGCGGCGAATGGGCTGGGAATTCGTGGCTACGTGCGAAATCTCCCCGACGGCCGCGTGGAAGCCTACGCGATCGGCTCGCCCGGGGCGCTCGATGGCTTTGACCGGCGATTGCGGGACGGCCCTCCGGCGGCGTTGGTGGCCGGCGTTGAAATCACCGAGGAGGCGGTGAACGCCGCCTGCAAACGATTTGAGATACAAGCCTGGTAGCGCGGAAACTAACGGAGGAAACGTGGAGGACCTGAAGCGGCTAGTGCGCGAGGTGCCGGACTTCCCAAAGCCCGGCATCCTGTTCTATGACATTACGACCCTGCTCAAGGACCCCATTGGCTTGCACCGCGCCGTCGATTCGCTGGCGAATCACTATGTGGGCCAGAAGATCGACCGCGTGGTCGGAATCGAGGCGCGCGGGTTTATCTTCGCGCCCATGGTGGCCTACCGGCTGAACGCCGGGTTTGTCCCGGTGCGCAAGCCCAGAAAGCTTCCGGCCGAGGTAGCCCGGGAGACTTATCAGTTGGAATACGGCGAGGACGCGCTTGAGATTCATCGCGACGCCATCGGGCCGGATCAGAATGTGCTGATCATTGACGATCTGCTCGCCACCGGAGGCACCGCCGCCGCCGTCGCGCGGCTGGTGCGAAATTTGCAGGGGTGCATTGCCGGGTTGGGATTTTTGATCGAGCTCAAGGCGCTGCGTGGCCGCGAGAAACTCGCGGGCTATAATATTCATACGGTGCTGACGTATTGAAACCGCGCGCTACGGCGTCGGCTCTTCATCGATCCCGAGCTCTTTGAGGAGGGTGTCAACAAAGAACGCTTCGGGCAAAGAGCCTTCGATAAACGATTGGCCATTGATGACCGTTTTCGGAACCGCGTAGACGCGATATTGGGTCGCCAGGGAGGGAAACTCGGTGGCTTCGATGCCATCCGCGGTAATCTGATCGTTTTCCATGGCGAATGCATAGGCCAGGCGCACCGCCTGCGGACAATGCGGTCAAGTGGGAGTGACAAAGACCTCCAGGTGAAGCGGCGCGGTGATCTTGACCAGCTTTTCCCGGGTTTCGGGTTCCAGCCCTGAGTCGCTGCGCGAGACCTGAAGGATCGCGTCAAGCAGCGTCGAGAACTCGTATCCGGCCGGAAGACCATAGAAGCTGATGCCATAGTCCTTGCCATTGCAGATTACGGTAGCGGGAACTTTATCCACGCCGAAGGTTGCGGACTTTTCCCGGTCCAGCAGAAAATTGAAGACTTCAAGCGTGAGCTTGTCTGACGCTCCGGCAAGGTCTTCAAGCAGCGCCCGCGCTTCGCGGCCATACTCCAGGTTCAGCTCCTGGGTAAAATGGATGAGCCGGACGGGGCCGGTCATCTCTCGCAGCCGTTCGCGGACTTCGGCAAGGTCGTTGTCGCTCAACAAGCTCATGGCACCTCCCGCCGCGGATTCCGCGCTGCTTTCATTATATCGCGCGACGGCGGGAGCGCGAGCTTCCAGCCCGCCCGGCGCGGCGGGCTTTCCAGACCGCCAGAAAGCGGCTGATCGTGGCCACTGTCTTTGAAGCGGCCATGCGTTCTCTTGACGAGGCCTGGACTAGCAGTGTAGCCTATGTAAAACGGGCGGGCCTCTGGCGCGCCGCGGCAGAGGCCCGCAGAGTTTTTTGCACCGGGCGACCCTGAGCGCCTGCCTTGCATTCCCCTGGGGAGAAACAAAGCAAACAGTTTTTTTCGGAACGAAGCCTATTGGTGATTGAAAACAAAGGATATTATAAATTTTTAATCAACGAAGCCCCGAGCGGTCTGAGGTGCGTCGGCAGAGGTTGCCGGGGCGGCAGGACGCCGGCGCTGGAGCGTTTCATGAGCACGGAAAGTAAGCAGGAAGAAAAAAATCCAAAGACGCACTACTCAGCGCCAGATGTCGCGACATCTCCCCAGATGCTGGGGCGGCGGCGGTTTCTCGGCTGGCTGATCGGCATCGGCTCGTGCGTGGTGGGCATTCTGCTCCTGATTCCGCTCTTCCGGCTAGCTCTCTATCCCCTGTTCGGCAAAGCAGGCCAGGCGGTGTGGTCGGACCTCGGCCCCGTCGATCAATACGATTCGCTTACTGCGCCCGTTCATCGCGTGGTGAAAATTCAGCATGTTGATGGCTGGCGGCAGACGGTCTCGAGCAAAGTTGTGTACGTGACGAAAACGCCCGGCGGCAAACTCAAGGTGCTCACGGCCATATGCCCGCATCTCGGCTGTGAGGTGGCCTGGCTGCCGCAATTGCACGAATTCAAGTGTCCGTGTCACGGCGGCACCTTTGCGCCGGACGGGAAATACATCACCGGGCCGCCGCCGCGCGGCATGGATGCTCTCCCCATAGCTGTCCGAAACGGCCGCTTAATGGTACGCTACGAATATTTTCGTAACCTTGTGCCCGAGCGGGAAGTTATCGGTTAGGAGGTTGTTGAAAAACCCTGCTCAAACGGGGTAGCGGAGATTTTATATCACCATGGATCCAGTATTCCCAATGGCCGCGTGGCGGCATAAAGCCGCCGCTGCACGTTTTTCAACAACCTCTTAGTTAGAAGAGGATTCCCCGAAATGGCAGACACGCCGGTCACTATTAATAAGCCCGCCGTCCCCGAGCCGGAAGCGCCAAAAGTAGCCGAAAAGGCGGCGGAGCGCGAAAACCTTTCAAGCTGGTTCGACAACCGCACCGGCTGGAGGGAGATCGCGCACGAGCTCCTCGACGAGCGCATCCCCGGCGGCGCGCGCTGGGCGTACGTCTTCGGCTCGGGGCTGCTCTTCATCCTGTTGTCGCAGGCGGTGACCGGCGTCTTCCTGGCTCTTTACTACGTCCCCTCCGCCGATCACGCTCACACCACCGTCGCCTATATTGTGAAAGTCGTCTCCGACGGCAGTTTCCTGCGCAGCGTTCACTCCTACGGGGCCAGCATCATGATTGTCCTGCTGGTGATCCACATCACGCAGACATTCTTCTACGGCTCCTACAAAGGCAAGCGCGAGCTGCTGTGGATCGCCGGGCTGATCCTCTTCGCGCTGGTGCTGGGCATGGCGTTCACCGGCTATCTGCTGCCCTGGGATGAGCGTTCCTATTTCGCAACCGCGGTCGGCACCAACGTGATGAGCGAAGTGCCGGGCATAGGGCAGTGGTTAAAGCTGGCGATGCGCGGGGGGGCGGGAATGGGCACGCTGACGATCTCTCGTTTCTTCGTGCTGCACGTGTTCCTGCTGCCCGCGGCGCTTTTCGCGTTCGTGGGCGCGCATTTATTTCTGTTTCGCAGGGCCGGGCCCGCCGGGCCGCCCAGCGCCCATCCGGTGAAGCCCTCGGGGAAGACCGGCACATTTTATCCCACGCAGTTTATCCTCGACGCGCTCTTCGCGCTGCTACTGATTATCATTCTGGCGGTGCTGGCGCATTTTGTGCCCAAGATGCTCGGGCCCGCCGCCAATCCGGCGGACACCACGTTTATCCCACGCCCGGAATGGTATTACCGGCCCGTTTTCCAATGGCTGAAATACTGGGAGGGGCCGCTGGCAGTGATCGGAATTCTAGTGGTGCCGGGGATTATCGCAGCGCTCCTCATCGGCCTCCCCTTCTACGACCGCCGCCCGGAGAGACGTCCGTGGAAGCGGCCGCTCGCGGTGGGCCTGTACTCGATAGTACTGCTCGGGCTGATCGCGCTGGGCTTTATCAGCTATCACGTGGATAGCCGCGACCCGGCCGTTGCCGCCCAGATTCATCGCCAGGACCAAGCGGAGAAAGAATTCATGAGCCAGCCCTTCCAGCCGGAGAATGAGGCCGGCGCCGCGGCCATCGCCAGCGCTTCGGCCGCCACGGCGAGCCCGCTCATAGCCCAGGGCAAGCAGATTTTCGAATCAAAGGGCTGCGTGGCCTGCCACGGTGAGGGCGGCGCCGGAACGGCCATGGCGGTGAAGCTGATCGGCGTGGGACAGAAAATCCCCGCCGCGAAGCTGGCCGACCTCATCCGCCATCCCAACGCGAAAATGAGAGGCGGCGGGATGCCCGCGTTCCCGCTTTCGGACCAGGATATGAAGGCGCTGGTGAGCTATCTGGATAGCTTGAGGTAGACAGCGCGAAGCGGGGTAGCGCAGACCTCCGCCTTTGAGGTCTGCGGCATTTGTTCAAGGCCCAACGGAAAAACCGCGGACCTGAAAAGCGCAGGCCCGCGCTACCCCGCTACGGCACGACTGAAGTCGCGCCCTGATACACCGCCCTACGG
>JBOGJW010000073.1:0-2953 GCA_050745245.1 Terriglobia bacterium
AAGTGAGGCGGGGCGAGGCGGATCATCGCCTCCCCGAATGTGACTACGTCTGCCATTGAGATCTCCCGAGTTGCGCAGCGCGGCCTTGCGGCCGCAACCAAACGCCATTTACAGTCATTCCCGCGAAAGCGGGAATCCACTTCATTAATGGACCCCCGCTTTCGCGGGGGTGACGGCGGGCCGCGAGCACCCAAAATGTTTGCTAAAAAAACAAGAATTTACGGCATTGCACTGCAGGTCTCAGGTTCGCGCCCCCTGAGACCTTGCAGTTTAACCGAAACCCGCCGTGGAGTGGAAGCGGGTGATGAACGCGTGCGGAGCACGGGGGGGGAAGCGCGGCGCCACATTTTTCCACTTGGATGGACATTGGCATTCGTGTATTCTCCTAATTCTGCCGCCGGCGCAATCGTTGCAACCGCCCGTTCGCGGGGACAGCTCTCGAAGCCGTCAAGATGCCGGCGCTACTAAAATGAAGCGATTCGGAATGAATGGCCTAGACCGCGCGTTGCTGATCGCGTGCATCATGGCGGCCTTACTCGCTGGCGGCACGCGCGCCCGCGCTGCCACCTCTTCGCCGCTGTTCGCGCGCGGGTATACGGTGGTCCCCGAGCCGCAGCAGGCGCAGTTCAAAGGCCCCGACTTCCATTTCGGCAGCGGCTGGCGCCTCGTCCTGGGGAATGGCGTCGAAGCCAACGGCGCCGCTGTCGAGAGCCTGCGAGACGGCCTCACCCAGCGGTTTGGCGTCGCGTTCAGTTCGGGAGCCGGTGGCAAAACGATTGAGCTGGCCATCCGGCCCGGCTCGGTCGAGATCGGGCAAGCGCAGGATAGCGACAGGGCGGCGCTGGCCTCGCAAGCGTACCGGCTGGAGCTCGGCCCGGGCGCAATCAGGATCACGGCGAATGCTCCCGCCGGCCTGCTGTACGGCGTGGACACGCTCGTTCAGTTGGTGAAGCGCTCCGGCAGCGTGCTGTGGCTGCCCGCGGCGGAAATTACGGACTGGCCGGACCTGGAGCTGCGGACGATCTATTGGGACGACAATCATCACCTCGACCGCATCGATGTGCTGAAGACGGCGCTGCGGCGCGCCGCCTTTTACAAGATCAACGGTTTCGCCATCAAGCTGAACGGGCACTTTGACTATGCCAGCGCCCCGGCGCTGGTGGAACCCTACGCTCTTTCGCCGGCGCAACTGCAGGACCTCACCAATTACGGCCTCCGCTATCACGTGCAATTGATTCCCTACCTCGACGGGCCCGCGCACATCGCGTTTATCCTGAAGCACCCCGAATACGCCAAGCTGCGCGAATTCCCGGACAGCAACTACGAGTTGTGCACGACGAATCCGGACTCTTACAAGCTGCTGGACGGGATGTACCACGATCTGCTGAACGCCAACCGGGGCGTAAAGTACTTCGTCCTCTCGACCGACGAGCCGTATTACGTCGGGCTCGCGCACAACTCCCAGTGCGATGAAGCCGCCCTCACGCAACAGTTGGGAAGCGTCGGGAAAGTGCTGGCACGGTTCGTGACGAAAGCGGGAGGCTATCTGCGCGACCACGGCCGCACCGTCATCTTCTGGGGCGAATACCCGATGAAGCCCAGCGACATCCCCTCGCTGCCTTCCTGGGTGGTGAACGGCGAAGTGTACGGGCCGGAGTTTAACGCCGCCCTCAAGGCTCACGGCATCCGGCAGATGATCTACGTTTCGACCGAAGGCGATGAACCGATGTTCCCCAGCTACTTCGATCTGCCCCCGTCGCAGTTGTTCAATCCGCTGCGAGAGGGACACGAGCTGCAGGGGATGTTCCGGCATATTTCATTTGACAGCTCGCGGCAGCAGTCGGACCTCATAGGCGTGTTCGTTGCGGGCTGGGGAGACGAGGGCCTGCACCCTACGACCTTCTGGCTGGGCTATGCGACGGGCGCGAGCTGGGGATGGCGGCCGGCGTCGCCCAGCCCGCTCGAGGCGATGAGCAGCTTCTTCCGGCTCTTTTACGGACCGGGCGCAACCGACATGGGGCGCATTTATCAGCTCATGAGCACGCAGGCGGAGTTTTGGAACAGCAGTTGGGATACAGAGCCTTCGCAGGCGCGCAAGCCGATCTTCGGGAACTCGTACGGTATTTTCAATCCGCGGCGCCCGGCGCGCGATCAGACGCTGCCCTTGCCGCCCGTCCCGCAAGGCGAGTACCTGCGGCTGGGTTACGACTGGGGAAAGGCCAATGCGCGCCGCCTGGAGCTGGCGCAGGAATCCATACTGAAAAATGACGAGCTCGAGGCGCTGCTGCGCGAGAACGCCGCCTCGGTGGCGTTCAATCGTTACAACCTGCAGGTGTTTCTCTCGATCGCCGGACTTTACCGGCAAAACCTGCAGATGATCGACGAGCTGGGGGAGATCGACGATAGCCTCAAGGGCGCAGAAGCGGCGGCCGCTGAGGTGCGTTTTGCTGGCGCGGTGGCGGAGCTCGACCGCGCGCTGGACCTCGCGGAATCGATCCGCGATCAGCGAAATCAGGCCATGAACGGCGCGGTTCAAACGTGGTATGAGAGCTGGTTCCCGAGGGTGGCGCAGGCCAACGGCCGCCGGTATCTCAACGCGATTGACGACGTAAAAGATCATCTTCCCGGGCGGACGGTGGACATGAGCTACCTGGTATATCGCGAGACCTTGCTGCCCTTCGGGAAGTGGTTCGACCAGGTGCAATCCGCTCGTAACCAGTATGCGCAAGCTCACGGCTTGCCTGTGAAGACACGCACGTTCGATTGGAAGGATACGGCGCAAGCGGCGCCCGCGGATCCGGTGTGGAAATGGGGCTCTTCCACGCTGCGGCGCCGTAACCATTATTAATTCTGAAGTGCGCTGATGCGCGAGACAGGACAGGACATGGCGCAGCGTGGCCCGTGCCGCAACCAAAGAGCGTGTCATTCTGAGCGCAGCGAAGGACCTGCTTGT
>JBOGJW010000074.1:0-2748 GCA_050745245.1 Terriglobia bacterium
CAACAGGCCGGAAGACCAGCCGAAAGCCGCATCCAGGATGCCGAGGATCACTCCGAAGATAATCAGCCGCAGCGTGAAGCGCGCCCACCGGCGGGAGTGGTATTCGTAAACGAGCGCCTTCCACAGGCGTCTGAAGTACATGGGAAATCCGCTCTTTATAGAATCACCCCGGGGCCCGCCATTGCCCGCGCAAGAGAGAATCCGCTTGGAACCTACGTTTCATGCTCCCGCAGTTCAAAGTCGATCGAGGCTTCCCCTCGACTTCGCTATGCCACGATAGTCATTTCAATGGCAGGTACTCGATCCGGCCGGTCCAGTCTCCAGGATGCGAAGCCCTGCTCAAGAGTTCCAATTCTGCGATACATTGCCCGATGGTGACGTTCAACTGATGCGCGTATATGACCCCCGCGAAAGGCGTAGAATTTCTCTGCCGCCGAGCGGCCTCTCGTAAAAGGTCGATGTCCCGGGTAAACAAGACCCGTCCGAGCGCGCAGGCACGGTTGAGGAGGTCGGGGTCTTCCATTTCTCTTGCGCCGTCTTCTTGAGCTGTGAGCACGTCTACACCACGCACTCGTAACTGCAGCGTGATCGGGTATGGAACGTTAACGTCCATATATAGACGGAAGCTCACGGGGACTTCTTGAGCTCCAGCAGCTTTTTGCGAAATACGGGATCAGAGGCTTCGGCCGCGAGCGCCTCAGCTTCAACAACTTCATGCTTAATCTGGGCGTCGAGGACCGCTTGGTTTTCATAGTAATAGGCAAGAGCGGAGTGTATCTGGGCGAGGGACAGGTGGGGGTGCTGCAAGTGCATTTCCTCGGGGCTCCAGCCGTAGGCAATTTTATCGAGCACCAATTCGATTACCTTGGTGTTTGCGCCTGCTATCCAGGCGATGCCCCGGCTGTCGATTTCGATAAGTGAAACTATAGTAGTGGACATCAAAGCTTCCCTTTTCCGACTCCCAAATTAAGTTAGCACATCCGCCGCCATTCCAGATATTCGGTGCGCGCTCTACAGCAATTATCCCCTTCACCCCAAGCGGTTCGCCGCCTTTGTAGCGGCCTCAGCCTTGTCCAGCCCCAATTGCACCCGGCTGTGCCGGTGACCGTATAAGGCATAGACCACGAGCCCCACGGCCAGCCAGATCAAAAATACTTCCCAGGTCAGCCGATGCAGAGAGAACATGAGAAGCAACGAGATCAGCATCCCCATGATGGGCACGAACGGCACCCACGGGGTCCGGAAAGGCCGGTGAATCTCCGGCTGCTCGCGGCGCAGGACCCAGACGCCCGCGCAGACAATGGTGAACGCGAAGAGCGTCCCAATGCTCGTAAGCTCATCAAGTGTCGAGATGGGCAGCAGCGCCGCCAGCAGCGCGACGCAGATGCCGACAACGATGGTCGAGATATACGGCGTGCGCAGCCTTGGATGAACCTTTCCCGCCCAGTCCCAGAGCAGGCCGTCGTGGGCCATCGTAAAGAAGACGCGGCTCTGGCCCAAGAGCATCACCAGCATGGTGGAAGTGAGCCCGCCAATCGCGCCAATTTTCACCAGGAAGCTGCCCCAACGCACCCCAGTCACGTCCACGCCGAGAGCGATGGGATCGGCCACGTTCAGCCGGGTGTACGAAGCGAGGCCGGTAAGGACGATGGCGACCAGGATATAGAGGATGGTGCAGATCACCAGCGACCCGAGAATGCCGATGGGCATGTCTCGTGGCGGGTTTTTCGCTTCCTGCGCGGCGGTGGATACCGCGTCAAAGCCGATATACGCAAAGAAGATGATGCCGGCGCCGCGGAACACGCCGCTCCACCCGAATTCGCCGAAGTGGCCCAGGTTCTTCGGAATGAATGGATGCCAGTTGGCGGCGCTGAGCGAAGGATGGCTGGTGAGGAAAATCACGCCGAGGCCGATAAAGACGAGCAGCACCGCGACCTTGACGATCACGATGATGGTGTTCACCGTGGCGGATTCCTGGATCCCTTTCACCAGGATCGCCGTCATGATGAGAATGCCGATGAGCGCCAGCAGGTCCACACGGGAGACGGCGTGCGGCATTCGCGCAATCGCCTCGCTCCCCGCGCCGGTGAGTGTCATCAGCGGCGCCCAGCGCCCGTGGCTGAACACCATCTTTGTGCCCGGCGCGTAGGAGACCGATGGCGGAATGTGGATGCCGAAGTCCTGCAGCAGGCTGCTGACATACCCGCTCCAGCCCACCGCAACGGTAGCCGCGCCGAAAGCGTATTCGAGCACCAGCGCCCAGCCGATGACCCAAGCGACAATCTCGCCCAGCGTGGCATAGGCATAGCTGTAGGAGCTGCCGGCAATCGGAATGAGGGCCGCGAACTCGGCATAACACAGTCCGGCGAACGCGCACCCGATTCCAGCGATGATGAACGACAGCACAATCGCCGGGCCGGCGGCGGTGGCGGCAACCGGGCCGGTGAGTACGAAAATGCCCGTGCCGATGATCGCGCCAATGCCGAGCGTGACGAGGTTCAGCGGACCAAGCGCGCGCTTGAGACCACCCTTCTCGCCCTCCGTTTCGCTCAGCATCGCGCCGAGGTCTTTTTTGGTGAACAGGCTACGTCTCATGAAGAATTTCCTTGAAGATGCGTGTCATTCTGAGCGCAGCGAAGAACCTGCTTTTCCCCGGAGACCCTTCGATAGAAGCAGGTCCTTCGCGGAGTTTACCCTGAGCTCCTTCGCTACGCTCAGGACCGTTCGAAGCGGAGCGAACGGGCTCAG
>JBOGJW010000075.1:0-4948 GCA_050745245.1 Terriglobia bacterium
AACCAGATCGCCCGGGCTCACCGTCAGCGAGCCGTTCTCGCCCAGAAACTCACTGCGGGGGATCGAGCCTTCGCTCTTCTGGCCAATATCCACCAGCACTTCGTCGCCGGTGACCTTCAGTACTTTCCCCCGGATAATCTTGCCCTCGGCAAGGTCGGGTAGCTGCTGACCTCCATCGAACAACTCGCCGGCTTCCGGCGAGTCCAAAGCGTCGCGCTCGGCGGCTGCTTGGGCCGCGTGCGTCGCGCCGTCACCGTGTGAGGCGTTGACGTTCTCCTCAACGGACATCCCGCGTTCTCCTTTCCTGCACCTAGAAACAGTACACTATTGAGGTCTATTATTCCAGCGCCCGCCCGAAAGTCAAGTGAAGGTTGGATTCCGGTAGCGCGCAGAAAAAATCGCGGTATTATAGAACGCGAGGAGGTCCCACGATGACCCTGAGGCGTGTGCTGGCGGTGCTGATGATCTGTCTGTTTACTCTTCTGCTGGCGGGCTGCGGAACCAGTTTCGACGAGTGGAGCGGAACCATGTCGAACGAAACGGGAAGGCACGAGCATCCGTATGATTACAACCAACCGGATGACAATAGCGAAGCGATCAGGCCCGCGCGACTCAGGCTGGCGGCCACGCCAGCGCTCGCATCCACGCCGGCGGTGCGCCAGCCGAGCCCCCGCGCCGAATGAAGGCCTGCCTTCTCCCGCGCTGGAACCTTGCGCCGCGCGACGCGATTCGCTTGCAAGAGCGGCTGCGCGATCGCGTCATTGACGAGGACCGATTTGGAGCCATCCGGACCGTGGCGGGCGCCGACTTGGCGTTTGCCGGCGATACGGCGTTCGCCGGCATCGTTGTCTTTCACCTCAACGGCCTGGAAGAGATTGAGCGCTGTTTCGTGCGCCGCCGCCTGCGCTTCCCTTACATTCCAGGATTACTCTCCTTTCGAGAATGCCCGGCCCTGCTTGCGGCTTTTGCGCGGCTCCGCACCGAGCCCGACCTCGTCCTGATTGACGGCCATGGGCAGGCGCACCCGCGTCTTTTCGGCATCGCCTGCCACATGGGGGTGCTGCTGGACAAGCCGACGATCGGATGCGCCAAGTCACGCCTGGTGGGAGAGCATGAAAAACCCGGCGCGCGGGCGGGGAAAGCGGCTCCGCTGATGTTCAAGGGCCGGCGGGTGGGCGTGGCGCTACGGACACGGGACAATACAAACCCCATCTACGTCACCGTGGGGCACCGCGTGTCGCTTGATTCAGCCGTGAGACTGGTACGTTGCTGCCTGGATGGCTTCCGCATCCCGAAGCCCACGCGAGAGGCCGACCACTACGTGCGCGGCTTGCGGATGGCCTATCAGGCGGAAAAGGCTGCGCGGCCGGAGGCGACGGGCAGCGCAGACCTCCGCTGTTGAGGTCTGCGCTGGTAGCGGATTCTAACCGGAGGCTGCCTAAAAATCCGCGGACCTGCGGAACGCAGGTCCGTCCTACTCCGGCTCCTCGAACTGGCGCTGCTCGGGAACCACCACGACAATCCCGGTCTCTGTAACGTGATGCTTCTTACGGTCTTCATCGGCATCATAGCCGATCACCGAGCCCTCGGGGATCTGGATGTGCCGGTCGATGATCGCGTTGCGGATTCGGCAGTGGCGCCCGACCTGAACATGAGGGAATAGGATCGAGCTCTCGACTTCGGTGAAGCTGTTCACGCGCACATCGAACGACAGCACCGAGCGCAGCACCCTTCCGCCGGAGATGATCGATCCCATGCACACGATCGAATCCACGGCCACGCCCATCCGGTGCCCCTCCTGTCCGAACACGAATTTCGCGGGAGGATACTGCCGCTGATAGGTTCGCAGCGGCCAGTGCTTGTCATAGAGGTTGAACACCGGGCTTACCGCCACCAGGTCCATATTGGCCTCGTAATAGGCCTCGATGGTCCCGATATCCCGCCAGTAGAGGGCTTCCTTCTTATTCTCATCGACGAAGTTATACGAGTAGACGCGGTGCTTATCGAGGAGCTTGGGGATGACGTCGTGGCCGAAATCGTGACCGGAGCGTTCGTCCTCTGCGTCCTTCATCATGGCATCGATGAGGAAATCCCGATTGAAGCAGTAGATGCCCATCGAGACATCACACTTGCCCGGCTTTTCCGGGGAGCACTTGGGCTCGGCCGGCTTCTCCTGCCAGCCACTGATGCGTCCGTCCGAGGCAACCTTCACCACTCCGAAGCGCGACGCCTCGGAGCGATCGAACTCGATGGTTCCCACCGTCACATCGGCGCAGGTGTCCACGTGCTGCTGGATCATCCGCCGGTAATCCATCTTATAAACGTGGTCGCCGGAGAGAATCAGGACGTACTTGCAGGGCTCGCTGCCGATCGAATACAGGTTTTGATAGATCGCATCCGCCGTGCCCTGATACCAGTTGCTGCTAACCCGCTGCATTGGGGGGAGCACCTGAACGAACTCGCCGAGCTCATTCGCCACAACGCTCCAGCCTTCACGCAAGTGCCGGTTGAGAGAGAGCGCCTTATACTGTGTCACCACGAAGATGCGCCGGAGATCGGAGTTGACACAGTTCGAAAGCGTAATATCAACGATGCGGTAAGAACCGCCGAAGTGCACCGCGGGTTTCGCGCGGTCGCGCGTGAGCGGGTAAAGGCGCTCGCCGGCGCCCCCTGCGAGAAGGCAGACAATTGTGTCGTGAATCATGGCTCGCTCCTGTGCTTTCTGCGGCCCCGTGATCGCCCGCCGAAGGCTCTCATCTTACCAGCATCTGCCGCGTCGCGGCGCGATTCAACGCTCATCACCCGGCGCCTGACGGCCCGAGCGGCGCTACATTTTACAGCCAAGTTACACCGCTTGGATGCATTGGCCCCAGGATTGAGGGTCTTCCGGGGTACACATTGTACCCGGGCGATCTGTTCTGAGAGACCAAAAATCTCGCGCTTCGGTTATCATCGTGAGTGGCAGACCGGCCTGTCTCGGGAATCCGCGAGGCGGAGATGCGCGCGCTGTATGTGCCGCGCATGCACAACTTGAGCCGAAGGAATCGCGTCTAAAGCTGGAGAGGCGGGAGTGGGAGTGCGAGCTTCCAGTCCGCATTGCGGCCAGAGCTGCCCCGGAGTGACAAAGCGATGGCCGCGCTCTAACCATAAATTTGTACAGGAGGCAACCCCGATGAGAAGGGTTCTGATTCTACTTTCCTGCACGCTGGCTTGCGCCTGCCTCGTGCCATTAGCCCAGGCTGGCGTGATTCGTTCAACCGGGCAACAGGTGGCGAAAACGGCCAATAGCGCGACGCAGGTTGCCGCGGCGAGCGGGGCGGCAGTGGCCGGAGGAGCCGTTTCGGCAGGCCACCTGAGCGCGAAGGTTCTCGATAGCAGCGTTGATACGGCCAAAGGCGGTGTCGCCGCAGCCGCGGGAACCGCAGCCGCAGCCGGCACGGTGGCCGGAGGAGCCGCCGCGGATACTGTATCGGGCGCCGCAGAGGCCGTAAAGGGCGCTTCAACCACCGTTGCGAACGGCGCCACGTCGGCCGCTCACAAAATCTGGCACATCGTCTGGTAGCGTATGAAAGTTGCCATCACGGGCGCGGCAGGGCTGTTCGGCCAAGGTTTGACCCAGGTGCTGGGTGAAAGCCATACGGTCTGCCCGCTCGCGCACGCGGAAATGGACATCACCAATGCCAGGCAGGTGGAATCCGTGCTGCAAAAGCTCCGGCCGGACGTGGTGATTCATGCCGCCGCCATTCCCGATCTCGACATCTGCGAGGCCGATCCGGCACGGGCCTACCTGGTGAATGTGCACGGTGCGCGCTATGTGCTCGAAGCTGCGCGGCGCACGGGAGCGCGGGTCGCTTATATCTCGACGGATGCGGTTTTCGACGGTTGCGCCCAAAATCCCTATCGTGAGCACGATGCCACGCGGCCGCTGACCGTCTACGGCCGGACTAAACTCCGCGCCGAGCGGCTCACGCTTAATGAGCCCGAGTCATGGGCCTTCCGCGTCTCGGTGCTTTTCGGACCCGGCAAAACGAACTTCGTCGAAAAGGGCTTGCGCAAGATCGCGGGCGGAGAAACGTACACCGTGGCGGCGGATCAATACGGGTGCGCAACTTATACCATCGACGCCGCGAAGGTGATCGCGGAAGCGATTGACTCCGGGCGCTACGGCCTCTATCACGTTACAAATGCCGGTGAATGCAGCCGTCTTGAGTTGGCGCAGAGTGCGGCCCGCTTGGCGGGGCTCGACCCGTCGAACGTGATCGGCAAGCCTGCGGCGGAAATGGGACGCCGCGCCCCGCGCCTGAAGTATGCCGTAGTGGAAATGGAGGCGCTCGAGCGGGCCGGCTTCACACTGCCGCGCCCGTGGACGGAAGCCCTCGCCGAGTACGTGGCGACCCTCGGAGCGCCGCAACCCCTCTCCCTAATGGCCTGAGCCATCAGGCTGATGCGGAGGCGGCCCAATCCTGAACCTTCGCCGGGGCCGGGCATTCTCGATCGCGTAATCTGCCGGCACCTGGAAGAGTGATGCAGGCGGCGGGCCGAGCTTGATGTTCGGCAGGCGATACGTGGTGTCGCCGAACCGCGGATCGTCCCGCCGCGTGAGCACATAGACCTGAAGCTGCGGCGAGTACCAGCTTTCCGAGACGATCTTAATCGGCTTCTCGTTGCCAATCTGCCCGGCCGGAATCGTTACGATTCGGCGCTCTCCTTCCGCCTTCACCCCCTCAACCATTCTGGTTCCAAGCGACTGCGTGCTCGCGGGCCAGTCTGATCCCCTTCGCCGCTGCCGCATGGCGTGATCCGGGAGATGCCCCAACGGTCCCGATCTCACCTCGTAAGCCTTCTTCGCGGGCGGGTTCAACATATAAGCGGTATGCGCCACCGGGTCGCTGATGAAAATGTTCTCGACTGGTTTGCCGGCCGATATCCACGGCCCAATCATCGAGAC